>JAUWGA010000133.1 GCA_030606635.1 Methanosarcinales archaeon | reverse complement strand
TGGGAGCTTACCGCGTTCGCGCTCTTCTTCTCCTTCTCGATCGGGGTTCTCGCCGGATTCCTGCCGTCCAGATCCGCATCGCAGATGAATCCGGTGGATGCGCTCCGGCACGAGTGAGTCTTATGAGGGGCATGATCATCGGAATCGGATCAAGACGCGGCGTTACCAGCGATGAGGTCTCTGCTGCCATCGAATCTGCGCTCCGTGATGCGGGGATCGAAATCGACGATGTGCGGATATTTGCATCCTCGCGGCTCAAAGAGAATGAGGCGGGCATCAAGGAGGCGGCAAGGTCGCTCGGGCGCGAGATCGTGTTCCTTGACGATGAGACGATCAACGCTTATGAGCCGCCCTCTCCGTCTGAGGCGAAGAGGTTCAATCTCGTTGGCGTGGCAGAGCCGTCTGCACTTGCACTCTCTGACGAAAAAGAGCTGGTGCTTGAGAAAAGAAGGTACGGCAGGGTCACAATCGCAATTGCACGGTGAATCGTCCACGGCGTGGGGCCATCGCGCCACCGGGGGTTGGCAGCCCTCTTGCCCACGGGAGGGTTTATGTAAGGCAAGTTCTGATACTTGGTTGGTGACTAACAATCCCGTGGGTGTTAAGAAAGAAAAGAAACATTGAAAACGGTGATCGAAAATGATAGGGACTAAAAAAGTTCATCTCCCTGTTCTTGTAGAGAAGGACGAGGATGGTTTTTTTGTGGTAGAATGCCCCATTCTCAGAGGGTGTTATACTCAGGGAAAAACAATAGACGAAGCGTTAAAAAACATACACGAAGTGATTGAACTGTGTCTTGAGGAGCAGAAGGAAGAAATTGTGAAACATCTTGATGCAATCCAGGAGTTCAGTTACCACGTTGTGTCAGCAGAGATATGAGCAAACTGCCTATTATTTCTGGAGAAAAGGCAGTTAAATGCTTTGAAAAGCTTGGTTATGTGATAGTAAGGCAAAAAGGAAGTCATATTCGTATGTTGCACGAGTCTGACAGAAGTAAGAAACCACTAACGATTCCTAAACATGATGTGCTTGGTAAAGGACTATTAAGGAAGCTGGTAAGAGATGCTGAAATAACTGTTGAGGAGTTTAGCAAGTTGTTATGATGCCGATCAAACGCCCGCGGATGACATTCAAGTTCCGAATATCTGAAAACACACAAGTCAGAACCAAAGCACCAGAACAGGTTGGCAGCCCATAGTTACCGGATATGTTTTTATGCCAGCAATCCAAATTTGTATACATAGGGGCATGATCGCAGTTTGAGAGACCTGACCATGACGACCATAGGAATCGCTGACACGACATTTGCACGTGTGGATATGGCAGAACCTGCGATATCTGAACTGAAGAGGAACGCATCGGTGAGTATCGAGCGCTACACCGTTCCCGGGATCAAGGACCTTCCTGTTGCGTGCAAGAGACTTATCGAGGAGCGCTCGTGTGATATCGTGATGGCATTTGGGATGCCCGGGGGCGACCCAAAGGACAAGGTCTGCGCACACGAGGCGTCGCAGGGAATCATCATGGCGCAGTTGATGACGAACACGCACATCATCGAGGTCTTCGTGCACGAGGACGAAGCTGCGAGTGATCGTGAACTTGCAGCGCTCTCGGAAGCCCGCGCCAGGGAACATGCGTTAAACGTGATCAAACTCGCATTCAAGCCCGAAGCACTCGAAAGAGAGGCAGGAACCGGACAGCGGCAGGGGTATGCGGATGCCGGACCTGCAAGACCATAGTCCGGTACATGCGTGTTTTGGTTAAGCACCCGATAGAGATCCGCCTGTGCGCTTATCCCCCTAACATCGTTATCCAACCGTCATCGTGCACATAAGTGATTCGTTCATCTGTATCTCACGTTTCTGACCGATTATCCGTTTCCAATATCGACCGCGGTGCCTGTTTGGGTTGATCCTGAATGAACTGATCTCAAACGCGCTGAAACATGCTTTTGTTGGCAGGAAGGAAGGGGCGATCGAGGTCAGTCTAACCGCATCAGAAGAATGGTAAGATCAATCTGATAGTGAGCGGTGACGGCACGGGACTGCATCAGGGATTCGATATCAATGCAACCGGGACGCTTGGTCTGCGTCTCGTGAAGATTCCCACGGAGGATCAGTTGCTTGGAAGCATGGGGGTCATCAGCAAAGAATGGGCAACCTTTAATATGGAATTCGATACAAAGTACTGATGGGGGAGTTTTACCTGAATAAAGCAAGGATACTGATCGTTGAAGACGAAGCGGTTGTGGCTGAAAATCTGGAGAAAGTGATCACCGATTGTGGTTACGAGGTGGTTGGGCGCGCTGCCAGTGCAGATGATGCTGTAAATGCTGCAATTGAACTCAAACCCGATCTGATATTGATGGATATCGTCCTCTTAGGAGAGAAAAATGGCATAGACGCATCTCACGAGATAAAAGAGAAGATAGATATTCCGATTATATTTTTGACCGCATATTCCAATCTTGAGTTGATAGATAGAGCCAAGAGCGTCGAGCCGTATGCTTATATTATTAAGCCGTTTCAGGACCGGCAACTCTTTGCATCCATCGAGATGGCTCTGTACAAAATCCAAATGGCGAGAAAGTTAGAAGAGAGCGAGGAACGATATCATAGAATGGTAGCCAACGTTCCGGGTATGGTTTATCAGTTTGTACTGCATCCGGACGGATCCATGGCGCTTCCTTTCGTCAGTGAAAGTTGCCGCGAATTGTTTGGCATAGGGTACAAGGAACTCGTGCAAGATGCCAATGTTCTTCTGGACCTTATTCACCCCGATGACCGGCATAGATTTTATCGCTCGGTTGCCGACTCGGCTAAGTCGCTCTCGCCATGGGAATGGGAGGGTCGAGGTGTCGTATCCGGAGAAGAGAGGTGGTTCCGGTGCGTTTCCTGCCCAGCGCGGCAGGCAAACGGAGATGTACTTTGGGATGGTTTGATCATAGAGATCACCGAGCGAAAAGTTGCAGAGAATCGCATCGAGGAGGAATATCATCGTGCAGAATTTTATATCGACCTCATGAGCCACGATATAAACAACATCAACCAGGTCACGAGAGGTTATCTTGAACTGCTGCTCAAAATGCCAGACCTTCCTTCAAAATCCAGAAAATATGCAGAAACCGCTCTCGATCATGTCAGGAAGAGCGCGGAGATCATATCCAACATGAAAACGCTCTCAATGGTTCGGTCAGGTGAACTCGAAATTGGGGGGATCGATATCTATCCGGCGTTTGTAAGCGCCGTCGAAACCGTAAAGTCACAGTCCAGGGATATCAGGATCAACTCAAACATAACCAAAGGCAGATATTTCATCCGCGGTAACGCTCTGCTCTTTAACGTCTTCTCGAATCTCCTCAATAATGCTGCCAAGTTCGATGGACACGATATCGTCGAAATCGATGTTGATATCAGTCCAGCAGGTGATGACTGGAGACTCGAGTTCAAGGACCGGGGGCGCGGTATCAGGGAGAGCTACAAGAAGATCATATTCAACCGCCTGGAGCGGGCTGGCGAGAGTGCGCAAGGGTCGGGACTTGGGCTCACTATCGTTAAGCATATCATTGAGAGTTACGGCGGGAAGGTCTGGGTCGAGGATCGGGTTAAGGGTGACCGGGCTCAGGGGAGCAACTTTATTGTGCTGCTCCCAAAGGGGGACTGACCATGACAACGGTATTCATCGTGGATGATGAACCGATGCTTCATGAACTCTTGCGGCGAAATCCCCGGGATGAGTGGACCGAACAAGGACGGGGTTGAGACCACAAAAGAGATATTAAAAGTTAATACAAATGTAAAAATAATATTTGCAAGCGCTGACATCGCTGTCAGGAATACTACACTAAACTCAGGCGCATGTTCTTTTCTGTCAAGATCATTCGCTATGTCTGATCTGCTGGCGGTGATCGAAGAGATTGTAGCAGAGTGCTGACAGATTGATATAGTCCGGACTGATTCGGGTGCCATATAATCCGGCAAGTTCGCGACCGTCTCCAAAATGTTCATATACTACGGGGTAAGAATAGTAATCTGTAAGCGTGACTGGTCGGTTGCCGGCACGGGGGGTTTTTCCTGACCGCGAAAAATTTTGCTCCGGGAGAAATTTTTCTGGTGGTTAGGAATAAGTAGGGTGTTGCGGATGTCAGTGTAATATCATGCCCCTCGAGGATAGGTGATTTTATGAAACAGGTTCCAACTGGCATACCCGGGATGGATCAGATACTTGACAAAGGGTTTACGCGTCCATCCACAGTGTTGATCGCTGGTACGGCTGGTACTGGCAAGACGACATTTGCGATCCAGTCCCTCTTTGCAGCGGCAAAGAATGGCGAGACGTGTCTTTATTTTTCAGCCATATCCGAGCCGATTGCGATGCTCAGCGGATACATGGCAAACTTCAGTTTCTATGACCAGTCGCTCTATGAGGACGAGAATCTCATCTACTTCGATCTGAGTCATGAGATCATGAAGAATGAGACGTATGACCTGATAGACATCATCGATGAGAATGTGGAGGCGATACACCCTGACCGGATCGCTATCGACCCGATCACGACGATGGATCTGCCTTTAAGCGATAGCGAACGCAGACAGTTTTATTTCGACCTGTTCGTCGGAATGAAAGGATGGAATTCCCTTGTGTTGGTCACTGGTGAGTTTACCGAGAGGGGCATATCGGAAAGTCCGATCAGTTATGTTGCGGATGCGATCATTTACCTGTCCAATGAACTGAGAAAGGGGTGTCGTGTGAGGTATCTCGATGTCTTAAAGATGCGGGGGCAGGAGTATACGAGCGGAAAAAAGGTATACCGGATCACGAGCGACGGCATCGTCACATATCCTGATCCGCCGATGACAAATGATGCGACCGCGACACGCAGACGCATGAGCACAGGCATCCCAGGACTCGACCAGTTGCTAAACGGCGGATTGATTCACGGGACGACCACGCTTCTTACAGGTCCGAGCGGCACAGGCAAAACGACGACAGGCATGCAATTCATCCTCGAGGGCGCACGCAAGGGAGAGCCCGGGCTGATCGTTACGTTCGAGGAGAATGCAGCACAACTGCGAAGGAACGCAGCATCCTT
>JAUWGA010000018.1 GCA_030606635.1 Methanosarcinales archaeon | reverse complement strand
GCTGCCATCTCTGTAACCAGTTCCTCATGCCGGAGGTACAGCGCCTTGAGCCGCCCCCTCCACCGCAGGATCTCAGGATGGTTCGAATACGCTTTCTTGTTGTTGGTTATTATCGACCACACGGCATGGATTTCCCTGTGCTCGCCGAGCAGGTGATTGCGGCACATCCGGTCAGGAGGCACGTCCCAGATCCTCATGCAGAGACCCCCTGACCGACTTTCCGGTATTTAAAACGCAGATTCATGATTTATCAGCACCTCTTCACCCCTTATATTCCCCTCCGACCACCTCACGTATCCGGTCCGCGGTCTTCGGTCCGACCAGTTCCACCTCTAAGAGTTCCGCACGGCTCGCACCCATCACCGCGGCAACCGTTCCGAAGTGCCTGAGCAGATTCTTCGCAACGACAGGACCGATCTCAGGCATTGCTGAGACGACATACTCCTGCTGCTGCGGAAGCATCATCGCAGACCGTTTGCCGTGCATAACGACCTTCCGCCCGTGCTCCTGCTGCTCTCTTCTCGCAATCGCAGCAATCATCAGCGCGGTATCCTCAGCGTCCTTGCTCATGAGGATCGGCACGCCGAAATCGATCGCTATAGCCGTGAGTGCGCCGCGCACAGCATTCGGATGGATCTGTCTCTGCCCGTAAAGGTCGCCCCCCTCGATGATCAACACCGGTTTGTCAAACGTCCGTGCAAGATCCGAGATCTGCCCGAACAACTCACGCCGTCCGCTGATCAACGAACTGATAAAATCGCTCGTCGTCTTTCGCTCGACACAGACACGATCGCTCAAGAGATAGTCCCCGATCTCAAGTGTGCGCATGACCACCTCAACCCCTGCCTCCTCAATGATCTGCGATACGCCAGACCTGATCTCCCTGTGGTCGATATATGCGACCAGACCATCCCCTGAAAACTCTGCCAGTTGCTTCTGCTCGACTGCGGGCTCCCTGATCGGTCTCGACATCGACATCGAGACCGACTTCGACTTCGACCGCGATCCGCTCATATTTGCGATCGTTGCGAGCATCTTCTTCTCTTTGCGTGCGCTGATCCAGTATGCCGCCTCATCCCGCGATCCTTTCGCAATCAAAACAACGATCCTGCCTGTGCGCTTCCTGCCTGTCCTTCCTTTCCGCTGGATCGTGCGTATCTCTGACGGAACCGGCTCATAGAACAAGACAAGGTCTGTAGATGGGATATCGAGCCCTTCCTCTGCGACCGATGTCGCCACGAGTGTGTTGTACTCTCCTGACCTGAATTTGCTGATGATCTCGGTCTGCTGCTTCTGAGTCAAGCCCTTGTCCTTGTATTTGCTTGCCTGTCCTACAAACCTGACCGCAGAAACCCCGTCCACCTCAGAAAGTGCCTTTGTCACCATCTCCGCGCTGTCGCGGAAGTTTGTGAAGACGATTACCCTTGAATCAAGGTTGCCTTGCAGTTGATCAGCAACGATCCTCCGAACCGCATCCAGTTTCGGATTCTCTTCGTCACACGCGGAAAGCATCGCAATCGCACAGCGCATATCAGGATCCATGGCAAGACGCTTTGATGCCTTGCTCCCGCTTCCGGATCGCGCCTCCGCATTCAGGCGGTCGAAGTAGCGTTCAAGTGCCTCCACCCCTTGCGTCTCCCCGAGTTCGATCGCATGGCTGATCTTGAAGATCTCGGCAAGAACCGAGATTGCGGAGAATGAATCCCTGTCGCCCCCTTCGGCGACCTGCGCATGGAGTCTGCTCTGCAGGTCGAGCAGTTCCCGCTTCGACGAATCCGGCGAGACATAAAAGCCAAGATCCTCAAGTTTCGAGCACGATCCGAGAAGTACCTTCAGAAGTACTTGTTTCAACTTCTTAATCTCGGATGGTATATCGACACGCACCCACTCGATATCCCGGTCATGCAAGTAAGGGATCACATCGGAATCGGTCTCGCTTTTTACCTCCACGCACTCGATATGGAGATTCTCGCAGACATCAGCGATCGTCTCGGGATTGCTTCCCGGACTTGCGGTTATGCCAAGAACGAGCCGTGACTTTGCATCTACTCCCGCTCCCGCATCGACATCCGCGCTGGCACCTGCACCGAGATCCTCGAAATACCGCTTCGCAATGTATACATAAGCATATCTGCCGACTGCACGGTGCGCCTCGTCGAATGTGATGTGCACTACGTCACGAAGATCGATGCGCCTTGCACGGAGATCGTTCTCGATGACCTGCGGCGTAGAGACGATGACCTGCGAATCTTTCCAGAGTTCAGTCCGCTTTTCAGGCGGAATGCTTCCTGTAAACGTTGCAACCGTGCATCCAGGAAGTGCTTGCCTGAAAAAATCAGAATGCTGCTCCACAAGCGGCTTTGTCGGCGAAAGGATCAGTACCTTACCCCCGAGATCGTTCAGCCGTGCTGCGATCACCATGAGCGCAACGATCGTCTTCCCAAGCCCTGTCGGCAGAACCGCCAGGCACGAACTTTTGAGCGCAGATGAAGCGACAGAGAGCTGGTACAGCCGCTGCTCGATCATATCTTTCCGGATCAGCGGATGCGAGATGTACCTGCTCATAGTACTAACGTTGCAACCCCTCGCTTATCATAATATCCATCTATGTTACCCACTACCTCTGGAAGAAAACTTAAATATTAGTACTGAAATACCAATGTGTTTTCCTGACTATGCTTTTTCCTGACTATGCTTGAGCGAACATTTATATGACGACTGATGAAGAGTTCTACAATGAGTGATGAAACGAACGATGACCTGCTCGGCGGAATCGAGATAGCGTCCACAAAGGATCTTGAGGTTCCACCGCTCTTGATCGATCAGGTGATCGGGCAGGAATCTGCCAGCGAGATTATCAAGAAGGCAGCGCAACAGCGAAGGCATGTGATGCTGATCGGAACTCCCGGCACTGGTAAGTCCATGCTTGCTCAGGCGATGGCTGAACTGCTTCCAAAAGAGGAATTAAAGGACGTACTCATCTATCACAATCCAGAGGATGCGAACAACCCAAAAATTCGAGAGGTAAGGGCGGGGAAAGGAATACAGATCATCAACGCCCATAAAATGGAAGCTAATCGAAAAGCACAGTTAAAAAATACAATCCTGCTGATCGTCGGCTTTGCGATCCTTATTTATGCCGCATCTCTCGGCGGCATGGCTCTGTTATGGGGAATTCTCGCTGTTCTGTTGATTATGGTCATCGGAAGGCAGTTTGTGCAGGGCGATAAAGCAATCATACCAAAATTGATCGTGAACAATGCAAATAAGGACACGGCACCGTTCGTGGACGCGACAGGCGCACATTCCGGCGCACTATTAGGCGATGTCCGTCACGACCCGTTCCAGTCCGGCGGACTCGAGACGCCATCCCACGACCGGGTCGAGGCAGGGGACATCCACAAGGCGCACAAAGGGGTTCTATTCATCGATGAGATCAATATCCTGCGCCCCGAATCCCAGCAGAGTCTACTCACCGCACTGCAGGAGCGGGAGTACGCAATCACAGGACAGTCAGAACGCAGTTCGGGTGCACTGGTCAAGACGCATCCGGTGCCATGCAGCTTTATCATGGTTGCGGCAGGGAATCTGGACGCTATGGAGGGTATGCATCCTGCACTACGCTCCCGGATCAAGGGATATGGATATGAGATCTATATGCATGATTCGATGGACGATACTCCGGAAAACCGGAGGAAGATCGTTCGATTCGTTGCGCAAGAGGTTGAAAAGGACGGAAAGATTCCTCACTTCGATAAGGGTGCTGTGCAAGAGGTTTTACGGGAGGCAAGGAGGCGTGCCGGAAGAAAAGGTCATCTTACACTGAAATTACGTGATCTCGGTGGTCTTGTCAGGGTGGCAGGCGATGTCGCCCATGCAGCGGGCGCGCAAGAGGTGACCGCATCACATGTTCTCACTGCAAAGCAGATGTCAAGATCGGTTGAACAGCAGCTTGCAGACCAGTATCTGGAGCAGCGCATGGACTACAGGATGTACCACAAGAAGGGCGCGGAGATCGGCAGGGTGAACGGGCTTGCAATCATGGGTGGCGATTCAGGGATCGTCCTACCGATCATGGCAGAGGTGACGCCAGCACTATCCAAACACGAAGGCAAGTTGATCGCAACAGGAATGCTCAAGGATATCGCAAAAGAAGCTGTCCAGAACGTGTCAGCACTCATCAAAAAGATTACAGGCAGGGATACCGCGAACATGGACATCCATGTCCAGTTCATCGGCACTTACGAGGGCGTGGAGGGTGATAGCGCATCGATCTCCATCGCAACCGCGGTGATCTCGGCATTCGAAGGCATCCCGATCGACCAGTCCATCGCAATGACCGGCTCGCTCTCTGTGAGGGGCGACGTGCTGCCGGTCGGAGGCGTCACATACAAGATCGAGGCTGCGGCGCAGGCTGGCATCAAGACTGTGATCATACCGAAAGCGAACGAGGACGATGTCCTGATCGAGGAGCGGTATCGTGATATGATAACGATCGTACCGGTCTCAAAGATAACTGAGGTGCTAGAGTTGAGTCTTGTCGGAAAGGAGAAGGATAGCTTACTTGAGACGATCAAGCGGTTCTCGAAGAGGGTTAGCATCCCGATCCCTGATATCAACCTGCCAGCCCCCTCTTATGGCGCTGGCGCTTCGCGATGAACAGTATATGCTATTTGATGTGAGATAATGGAGCGACTATCGGTAAGTGAGCGGGAGAAACTGCTGCACGAGTTGCACGGATACATGGCATGGGTCGGTGCTGAGATCCCGTACGTATTCGAGATCGATGGGACTGAGATTCCGCTTCACGAATTGGTCTGGCGGCTCATCAACAAGAAAGAACTGACAGAAGCGGAGACTATCGGGATCGAGTCACTGATCCGCGCCCTTGAGGAGAAGGAGGCATGTGACGAAACCGCTCTTGCGAAGGAAACTACCACGAGAGAAGAGGCGGAATGCCTGTACAAAGAAGCGTCCGGTCTTTTGCGTGCGATCATGGACCTGAAAGGGATCGAGAACGAAGCACATCCTGATAAGGATATATGCAGGAAGGTACTGCAGAAGAAGATCAGGGATGCTCGGGGTCTGATCAAATTTGTGGATGACGTGGTGTAGGCGGCGTTTTCGATGGCAAAGGGCTCTTGTATCTGCGAGGGGGCTTGAGGTGCCGGTCACTCTGTCTTCGGCGGAGATCACAAATCCCCCTGGATTTCGACCTTACCTGTTGTGATAGTCGATCAGCCTTAGAATCCCGCGCAGTGTGTAGACCTCCCTTGCGCTCAGTTCTGCCCGCCCCAGTATCCGCCTCGCCATCAGCACGGTCTTCTGCCTCTTGTGTTCGGGATAACCGAGATCGCAGAGCACAGTCTTGATGTGGTCGTACAGCAGATCGAGATCGCGCCGATCCGCAAGCAAGAAGCCCTCGATCTCGATGTCGCACAACTCATAAAGCACCACCGCAACAGCGTGCGAGAGATTCATGATCGGGTACTCTTCGCTGGTCGGGATGCTTATCAGGAGGTCGCAGATCTTCAATTCTTCGTTCGTGAGCCCGTCATTCTCCCTTCCGAATACGATGGATACGGTTCCTGCCCTGCCGCTTAATTTCTCGCGCACCTCGCCTGGCGAATACGCAGGCATCCGGATATGCCTTCCAGCAGTCTCCCCCCGAATCCCTGTCGTTCCGATGATGAGATCGGAACCCGCGATTGCTTCACCAAGTGTTTCGCAGATCGATGCACCATTCAGTAGGTCCCGTGCGTGCTGTGCCATCATCCATGCCTCAGAACCGATCGGGCAGGGATTTACAAGCACCAGATCCTGAAACCCGAAGTTCTTGAGAACGCGGGCAGTTGATCCGATGTTTCCCTCATAGAGTGGCTCATTAAGGACGATTCGTATGTGCAGGTCGTGCTTGACCGGTGTGTCTGTGTCGTGGTTATTTTTGTGCATGGTTCGGTGTCACTTGCAACTCCCGTCCGGAGTGCCTGATGCTTACATGATGCGGGTCGCAATAAGTGTATTATCTTTTGTGTTTGCAAATGGCTTCCAACTCGGCAAAATCCCGGCACTGCGATAACCTGACCACCTTTTGCAAGGATTAATAATATATGCAATCCTACCCAGTTATATTATCGGAGGAAATGTTACATGTTTAAGGCAATCATTAGCGCAGAGGTATTGCAGGATGCGATCAAGGCGGTGTCAGCAGTTGTCGACGAGGCGCGATTCGAGGTTGCTCCGGAGGGGTTGTCGGCCCGTGCAGTCGATCCTGCAAACGCGGCAATGGTCTCACTCGAATTATCCAACGATGCGTTCACACTCTTTGAGGGGACAGAGGGTGAAATTGGTATCGACCTGAGTAGATTTGTTGAAATTCTTGGAATGGCGGACAGAAGCGGGGAGATCGAACTTGAGCTGGATCCTGATACGCATAAACTCGATATCAGCATGAGCGGTCTTTCGTACAAGTTATCCCTGCTCGACCCGTCCACAATGCGAAAGGCGCCATTGGTGCCGGCACTCGATCTTCCTGCGGAGATCGCGGTTTCGGGTAGCGTCTTTAAGCGGATGATCAAGGCGGCTGAGATGGTGAGCGATCACATGAGCATGGGTGTGCACGATGGCATCTTCTTCATGGAAGCGACTGGCGACACCGATCACGTCAGACTCGATCTGACCGGCTCGGATCTGATCGGTATCAAACCCGCCGAGGTCAGGTCGCTCTATTCACTGGATTATCTTACTGATATCAGCAAGGGCGTTGGCGGCGCAGGCGAGATTGTTATCGATCTGGGGCGCGATCTCCCGGTGGTCATCAAATTTGAACCCACAAGCGGCGACTGCAAGGTCAAATACGTCCTCGCACCGAGAATCGAATCCGATTGAGCAACAATGACAACCCCCACCACAACGAGAATAAAGGGCGATCAGGCGCTGACATTCACAAGTGATATCACCACCCATGTCTTGCAGGATATCGAACTGGACTCCCCGATCCTGATCGAGGGACTGCCCGGCGTTGGGCATGTCGGCAAACTGGTTGCCGAGCACCTGATCGACGAACTCCATGCAGAGCGGATCATTGATATCTACTCTACCCATCTGCCGCCGCAGGTGATTGCGCTTGAGGATAGCACGGTCAGACTGTCCCGGAATGAGTTGTATGCGCACCACGCAGAGGACGGGGACGATCTGCTGATTCTGGTTGGGGATTACCAGAGCGTTACAAACGAAGGGCACTACATTCTTTGCGATGCGTTTCTGGACATCGCGCAGCAGCTTGGCGTATCCAGGATATACACGCTCGGCGGTTATGCGACCTACCAGCTGGATGATGCGGACAGCGTGGTCGGCGCGGTCAACAATCCTGACATGATCGAAGAATTGTCCGGATACGGCGTCGAATTTCAGGAGAACGAGCCGTGGGGCGGGATCGTCGGTATTTCAGGGATTATGCTTGCGATGAGTGAAGCAAGAGGTATCGATGCGGCATGCCTGATGGGGATCACCTCAGGGTATCTCGTCGATCCGAAGAGTTCGCAGGCGGTGCTGCGTGTGCTCAGTCAGGCGCTCGGCATCGAGGTGGACACGCAGGCGCTCGACGAACACGCCGCAGAGATGGAGAAGGTCGTTGCGAAACTGCAGGAGATGCAGCAGATGCAAGAATCGATGAACAGGGGCGACGAAGACCTGCGGTACATCGGGTGATACGACTCGATCATCCACATCCCGCGAGCTGCTCCGGGTGGCTGCAGGGGAATGTCCGGAATCGTAAAAGTGGAAATCTATTTCGATGGATGAAGCTCCCCCTACGCCACTGCTGCCGCCTTTTCCTGGAGCCAAAGGTTTATCAGCGTCTCTGTTGACACTCCTTCTTGGCGTGCCCGAGTTCGCAACTGAGCGAGCAGGTCTTTTGCCACAGCACAATATACCTTGCTTGAGCGGATGTCTATATCCACATCCATATCTTCCATCTGATCTTCGTAGTCGGCAGTGCTGTGGGCGTCCCAGAATTCCCAAAACTCTTCGAGCGAACCGAAGTCCTCTGGTAACGGGTCACGTTGGGTGGATTGTTTCTTATTTTCTGACATAACTTTTTCTCTCTTTTTCGTCCATGTCACGAGCACTTAAGATTAGTGCTTTATTCGTCCGTTTGTGGATGAAAAACACTGTCAGGTAACGTCCGGCTTCTGTCTGCCCAAATGCCCTATAAACATCCTCTCCACAGAAGTGTCCTCTGTGCATCTTTTTGACCTTTGGCTTGTTGGCAAAGACTTCCTCGGCATCGGTTGGTAGGCAGTGGTGTTTGGATTCGATCTTCTCTATAACATTATCCAGCCAGATGAGTTCAGTGATCTTCATCGGTGTGGTTCTATTTGCATTATATACCTCATATACCTCACCCTCCCGCGAGCCACTCCACACTATCAGCCTTTGAAGGAGTTTTCAAAATTATCATATCGTGCACGCTTATCCGGGTCTGATAGCACATCATGAGCTTTATTTATCTCTTTCATCTTCTTTTCGGCGTCCGGGTCGGTGGACGCTCGGGATGATAAAGCATGGAAAGTCTAAGATATGCCTTCTTTAGCTCGTCCCGGCTGGCATCCGTGCTTATGTCGAGCACTTTGTAGTACTATGGGTGGGTATCATCTTTGGAGCTTCCGGCACGGTTTTTTGTGGGTCTTGTGTCTCCTTCCGTCGCGTTTTTAGTCTTCGCGTCTTTTTTCTTCGTGCTTTTTGAATCATCAGTAAGGGCAGCTCCGATCAGGGCATCCGCCCGCATAATCGGATTCAGCACTCACATACCCCCCAAATGATAACACCTGTTCACTCTTGCTGCCATATCGATAGATGGTTATCCCCTTGCATCCCAATTCGTACGCCAGCAGAAACGCTTTTCTCACATCCATAGGAGTTGCATCCTTTCTCAGATTGATCGTCTTTGAGATTGCATTGTCCACATACTCCTGAAACGCTGCCTGCATCCTGACATGCCAATCCGGATCGATATCCAGAGCGGTAACAAAGACCTCCTTCACATCTTTTGGTATGTCAAGATCCTGCACAGAACCTGTCTTTGCGATCGCAATCATCAGGTCCCTGCTATAAAATCCCCTCTCTCTGGCAACCCTTTCAAATACGGGATTGACTTCCACCAGTCTCGCATGATCAAGAACATTCCTGACAAAAGAAACGGCAAACAGCGGCTCGATCCCCGATGTTGTTCCTGCAATAATCGAGATGCTTCCTGTTGGGGCAATGGTTGTCAGGGTTGCGTTTCTCATATTCGTGCCTTTCCATATACTCTCATCGATATTTGGAAATGGTCCCCGCTCCTCACCAAGCCTGACAGATGTCTCCCTTGCAACACTCGTCATAAATCTCATCAATCTCCTGCCAAGATCCAGTGCAACATCCGAATTGTATGGTATCCCAAGTTCGAGCAGCATCTCTGCAAATCCCATGACACCAAGACCGATCTTCCGGTTTGCTCTGGTCATCTCTCCAATCCGGGGCAGGGGATATCTATTCGCGTCGATCACATCGTCAAGGAAACAGACCCCAATCGCGGTTAAGTCTCTCAACCGTTCCCAGTCGATATCGTTCTTCCGGATGATCTTTGCTAAATTTATCGATCCGAGATTGCATGATTCCCAGTCCAGTAGAGGGACCTCTCCGCATGGGTTTGTAGAATCTATCCGGTATTTCGGAGTTGGGTTGTGTGCGTTGATCTCATCGAGAAAGACCAGACCAGGGTCGCCTGTTCTCCATGCCATCGTCGCTATCAGATCAAAGACGTCATCCGCACCAAGACTTCGTACGCATTCATTGTTTCTTGGATTGATCAACTCATAATCCCTGTGCTTCTTCATCGCTTCCATGAAATCATCATTTACGCCAACAGAGATATTAAAATTCCTTAAAACTCCTTCCTTTTCCTTGGAAGTTATAAAATTTAGGATATCAGGATGGTTCACGTTCAGGATGCCCATATTCGCCCCGCGTCTCCGCCCTCCCTGTTTGATGACATCGGTTGTCACATCAAAGATGCGCATGAAAGAGACCGGACCTGATGCGCTTCCCATCGTTGATCGCACGATATCTCCTTTCGGTCTCAATCTTGAGAATGAGAATCCGCATCCTCCGCCGCTCTGCTGAACGATCGCCATCGCCTTTAGTGCGCCGAAGATATCTCCGATCGAATCAGGAACAGGTATTACGAAACATGCACTGAGTTGACCGAGCTTCGTGCCTGCATTCATAAGTGTCGGGGAATTTGGCAGAAATTCGAGATTCTTCATCGATGAGTGGAATCTCTTCTCAAATTCCCCTGATTTACCTGAAATTGCCTTCGCAACCCTTCCGAACATCTGATCTGGCGTCTCGATGATGTTTCCTGCCTCATCCTTCATCAGGTATCTCTTATTCAGCACCTCGATCGCATTGACTGTTAACTTCAGTTCATCATAGACCCCAAAGAACTTCTTTGCGTCCCTGATTTCGCTTCTTCTCTCCCTGTACAGGATGTAGGCTTTTGCCACCTCATACAATCCGTGTCTGACAAGAACCTCCTCCACAATATTCTGCACATCCTCAACAGTTGGAATGTCCCGAATTCGTTTCTCGATCAGTGCGACAACTTCGTCTGTAAGTTTTCCGACGAGTTTTTCATCGTTTGCGTTTGTGGCGAGGACTGCTTTGTGTATAGCGGTAGTTATCTTCTCTTTTTTGAAATTGGCAATTCTTCCATCCCTTTTCAGGATATTATGCATACGGTTCTCTCTGTTGTGTTGTTATATTACCTTTTCAATCGGAAGCAATTTCGGCTGCGGTTGCATGAGGTTTTTGGGTGTTGAGGTTGGCTTCAGGTAAGACATTCGTGTTCTCCGGTCAAAGATCGAGGCGAGTTAACAGCCCCTTTTTGTTGTGCCATCCGTGCAGCCGTAGTATAAGAATCAACGGCAAAAGTGCGCTGAAAGTATTGATACTATCACATAAAATAAGCCGAATCAATCAAGCCAATATCTACTTTTCAACCACAGTCCCACCCCGCCCCTCCAGCGCCTCAATCACACCCTCAGGCATGCACACAACCGCCCGCTCCCCCCCTTGCTCCACAAACTCCACCGCAGCCTGAATCTTGGGCCCCATGCTCCCTGGAGGGAACTGCCCTTCTGCCAGATAGCGGCGCGCATCCTCCACAGTCATCCTGTCCAGTTCAACCTGCTCGGGCGTATTGTAATTCAGGCACACCTTATCCACAGTGGTCAGGAACATCACCACATCCGCCCCAATTTCCCTGGCCAGCAAACTCGACGCCAGGTCCTTATCAATCACCGCATCCACTCCCTTCAGGTCACCATCCTCCTCAACCACAGGAACGCCCCCACCCCCGCAAGCCACCACGATAACACCGTCCTGAACCAGCTCCTTAATGACTTCCATTTCAACAATATCCACTGGCACGGGCGAAGGTACAACCCTGCGCCAGCCCCTGCCGCTATCCTCCACCATTGCATGGCTGCAGCGTTCAAGTTCCTCCATATATGCCTTTTCATAGAACGGACCCACAGGCTTGGTGGGATGCTCAAATGCAGGGTCATGGGGGTCCACCAGCACCTGTGTGACCACCGATGCCACCTTGGTATCGAGATAGTGGTCCTTCAACTGGTTCACCAGGCTCTGGGCTATCATATATCCCATGCTCCCCTGGGATTGGGCCACATCCACATTCAGTGGCACATACGGCACCTTCCCCCTGGCTGCCTCCTCCTGTATCATGATAAAACCCACCTGTGGCCCATTCCCGTGGGTCAGCACAACCCGGTGACCCGCCCGCACCAGATGGGCGATATAGCCCATGGATTCAAAAGTGTTGTCGAACTGCTCCCTTATGGTGCCTTTTTGCCCAGGTTTGATAATAGCATTACCGCCAAGAGCTGCCACTATGAGACTCAAGCACCCACCCTTTCCAGGAACTCCCTGACTATCATTTCCAGGGTCATCTCCCCGATCTCTATTATCTCATAGCGCACCCTGGTGGCCGGTTTATTGATATTGATAACCCGGCTCAGGTCAATGGGTGTACCAATGACCACAGCATCGCAGTCCGCATTGTTAATGGTCTCTTCCAGGTCACTCACCTGCTTGGGGCTATAACCCATGGCAGGCAGCAGCGGCCCGGTATCAGGATATTTCTGGAATGTCTCAGTGATCGTACCCACCGTATACGGCCGGGGGTCAATTATTTCCCGCGCCCCCGCCTTGTTGGCACCGATGGTTCCGGCTCCGTATTTCATGCCACCATGGGTCAGGGTGGGCCCATCCTCCACTACTAGCACCCGTTTACCCTTGATGATCTCAGGACGTTCCACCGTGATGGGCGAGGCAGAATCAATAATCCTGACATCCGGATTGACCTCCAGGATATTGCGGCGCACCAGCTCAATATTTTCAAGTTCTGCCGTGTCCTGCTTATTGATCACCACCACATCTGCCATTCGCAGGTTTATTTCACCAGGGTAGTATGTGAGTCCGTCCCCTGCCCTGTGGGGGTCGGCCACCACGATGCTCAGGTCGGGTTTGAAGAACGGAAAATCGTTATTACCTCCGTCCCATACCACGATATCCGCCTCTGCCTCTGCCCTGCGCAGTATCTTCTCATAATCCACACCTGCGAATACCGTACATCCCACATCGATATGAGTCTCGTATTCTTCCCGCTCCTCGATGGTAGTGTCCATTTCATCCAGGTCCTCGTACGATGAAAAGCGCTGCACTGCCTGTTTTGCCAGATTCCCGTAGGGCATTGGATGCCTGACCACCGATGATGTCCTGCCCAGCTTTCGCAAAATCTGGCATATTTTTTTACTCACAGAGGTCTTGCCGCTACCCGTACGCACCGCGCATACCGATATCACGGGTTTGCTGCTCCCAAGCATAGTAGAATCTGGTCCCTGCATGATAAAATCTGCACCTGCAGCATTGACCAATGCACCTTTTGACATGACATAATGATATGGCACATCGCTGTAGGCGAACACCACCTGGTCAATGGAATGCGAGCGTATCAGGTCAGCAAGCTCATCTTCCATGTATATGGGAATACCGTCAGGATACCGCTCACCTGCAAGGGCAGCCGGGTATGTCCTGCCCTCGATATCAGGTATCTGCGTGGCAGTGAAGGCTGCCACATGGTAGGCAGGATTATCCCTGAAATATACATTAAAATTGTGAAAATCACGACCTGCCGCCCCCATTATTAAGACATTTGTTTGATTATTACTCATTATAACTCTCCCCATCTCTTTCAGCATATCATTGATTACATAAAGCGTATACTATTGTCTCTTTCGTATGTTTTTCACCACTCATTTTCATATTTCGTTCGATAATCACAGATTGTCCGAAACGCATCCATGATCGCCCCTCCGTTCTCAAGACTGATATACTTCCTGCCTTCGAGTAATCCTAAACGTACCCCATCTTCAACTATCGGAATTATTTTTATACCTGCATTAATTGCGACTCCAATCTCCTGATTGACCCAAACAGACTTTTCTGCATTTTTTGTTAAGAATACAACGAAACAATCGCATCCTTTTATACCCTCTGCAATTCTCTCTTGCAACGGTTCACCAACTTTAAAACTACAGACGTCTAAAATTACATCCATTTCAGGAATGACTACTAATAGCTTACGTAGTTGACAGGCAATAGCATCATCTTTAGAGTTATGACTGATAAAAACCTTAAATCTTCGTTCTACCTCATTTTCAGAGGTTAGCTTCTTCAACTTTTCAGCAAATGCCTTCACATCAAGATCTTCATTCATTTTTGTGTAATATTAGAGGCGTCCATTTCCATCATTCTTCGCTTGAAGTGGATCTGACCATTTTATCATCTCACATCCACTTCAGCAAGTTCATCTGGGCAAGCCAACACTGATACCGTAGTCCTGCCATGCAGATCATATAGTCCCATGCAATTATATCCAGTATCGCCATAATACTTAAATTCATCCGACCCCTCCACCACCCGCCCGCTTGCGGAACCACGAGCGCATCCGGGCGCCCTCCACTCACCCTCCTGCGAGCCGCTCCACACTATCAGCCTTTGAAGGCATTTTCAAAATTATCGTATCGTGCATGCTTATCCGGGTCTGATAGCACACCATAAGCTTTGTTTATCTCCTTCATCTTCTTCTCGGCATCCGGGTCGGTGGATGCGTCAGGATGATACAGCATGGACAGTCTGCGATATGCCTTCTTTATCTCGTCCCGGCTGGCATCCGTGCTTACGTCGAGCACTTTGTAGTAATATGGGCGGGTATCATCTTTGGTGCTTCCTGCGGACTTTTTGTGGGTTTCCTGTTTTCTTTCGTCGCGTTTTGGGTCTTCGCGTCTTTTTTTATGGAATTTACCCACAAGCATACCTGCAAGCAGTGCGGCTGCAGCTAAGACTATGATGCCACCCACAAATCCGATTGTCTGGGTAGTTTTATTTTTCTGCTCTGGAGGGGGTCTCTGAACTGGTGCGATGGAGTCGTCGATCTGTTGTGTGGGTGCTGGTGTACTGCTGGATGCCGATCTTGGCGTGGATGTTTCTGGAGGTAGAGTTTCTCCGGGGGTCGGTGCAGGGATTGCAGACAGTGATACAGATAGTGATACTGGTGTCCCGCCCGCTGAGATGAAGAATATTTCTGTGTAATCTTCATATCCATATTTTTCTAATGCAATTGTGTGGTATCCTGGTGAAACACCATATATGCAGAAATGATCTGAACCTGTCACCACATGGTAAACGCCATCAAGATAAACATCTGCCTCGGATGGGGTGGACTCCACACAAATAGCACCAGTCGATTCTACTGTTTCTGTTAGTGTGGATGTACCTCCGACCTTTATTAGCCATACATCACTGAGACCCGCCCCGTACGACTCCGTGTACCCTGCAAGAATGTAGCCATCGTCAGA
>JAUWGA010000173.1 GCA_030606635.1 Methanosarcinales archaeon | reverse complement strand
CAAGCCGCCTGCCAGCATCCTCGCCCATACTCCTACATATATCCTTTGCGCCGTCTTTTTCCGCTATTTCGTTGAGCACACACGAAACTTCTCCGGCGAGTATTTTCAATGCCTTGTTAAGCGCCTTACAATCTTTTAACTCGTCCTGCAACGACTGTACCTGTAGTGATTCCTTGTCGGACATTACAACGCCTCCATCCCATGACTATAACTGCTGCGCATATAAGTGTTATCGTTTATTGGGATCTGCCAATTTACCCAGCTGGGCGGACGTTTGGTAAAACTAACAGATCATGATCGATCGGCTCTGAGCATCAACAACCTTACGACTCTCGCACATCACAAATATTAAAGTACCCAGCGATCACTATGTATGAGAATACAAGAGTGATACCATGTCGATCAGATACCCATTCATCACAGAAAAAGCAACCATACAACTGGAAGAGCAGAACAAACTCCAGTTGATCGTGGACATAAACGCAACCAAGAACCACGTCAAGAAGGATATCGAGGATATCTATGGGTTTGAAGTTGCTGCAATCAGGACACTTATCACGCCGAAGGGCAAGAAGAAGGCAATCGTAACGTTCACGGATGACGATGCAGCAACCGAGATTGCCACTCGAATAGGATTATTTTAGGTGAGTGAAGATGGGAAAACGAATCATATCACAGAATAGAGGGCGAGGAGGTCCGACATACCGGGCTCCTTCCCATAAATACAAAGCGAAACTGTCCCACCCAAACATTAGCGATACAACTATCAGGGCAGAGATTATCGAGATCCTGCACGATCCTGCACGATCAGCACCGATCGCACGAATCTCCTTTGGGAATGGCGAAGAACGACTGATCCTTGTATGCGAAGGGATGTCTGTTGGTCAGGAGGTCGACTGCGGCATAGGGGCTGAGATCAAAGTCGGGAACATACTACCGCTATCCGACATCCCGGAGGGTACCCCGATCTGCAACATCGAATCCCACCCGGGCGATGGCGGGCATTTTGCAAGGGCGTCTGGGGTGTACGGGCTTCTGGTCACCCATGATGTCGGCAAGACATTGGTGCAGATGCCTTCCGGTTTGATGAAATGGCTAGCCCCTAGATGTAGAGCAACGATCGGTCTGGTTGCTGGCGGCGGGCGCACAGATAAGCCATATGTTAAAGCAGGAAAGAAATATCACAAATTAAAGACCCGCGCGGCGAAATATCCGCGTGTGAGCGGGGTTGCAATGAACGTGATCGACCATCCGTTCGGTGGCGGCAACCGGAAACATCCAGGGAGACCGAAGAGCGTGAGCAGAAACACGCCGCCTGGGAGGAAGGTCGGAAGCATCGCATCGAGACGGACCGGGAAACGATAATCATGACATGTTTAATATCGCGCTTAACAATTAACAGGTGAAACAATGGCAAAGAAGACGAAGAAGAAAATACCGCGAAGGAAGGGAGAGGTTACATATCGGGGATATACTGTCCCTGATCTGAAGAAAATGTCCCTTCAGGAGTTTACAGATCTGCTTCCCGCAGCCCAGCGCAGGAAGATCAATAGAGGTTTTACTGAAGATCACAAGAAATTGATCCAGCGTGTCAAGGACGGGCGCACCATGATCAGGACCCATCTTCGGGATATGATCATTCTGCCGGAGATGATCGGGATCGATCTTGAGATTCACGATGGCAAGAAATTTAACAGGGTGACGGTGCAACCAGAGATGCTCGGTCATTATATCGGTGAGTATTCGCTCACCCGGAATATAGTGAGGCACGGCAGTGCAGGCGTCGGCGCAACCAGATCCAGCAAATTCGTGCCGCTCAAGTGATGTAAAATAGTATATCAGAATAATATATCAGCAAGGAGATACCAATGGCAAAGGTAAATTATTCACGCGAATCGAATTCGAACACATCATCAAAAGCGATGGGCTACGAACTGCACATCTCGCCAAAACACACACGTGAGATATGCGTTGCGATTAAAAATATGCGCATACCAGCGGCAAAGCAGTACCTTACAGATGTAATTGCGCTTAAGCGCGCAGTCCCGTTCAAGCGCTACAACGACGGCGTCGGACACCGGCGCGGCAAGATGGCTGCAGGCAGGTATCCGGTGCGGGCATCCACAGAGGTTCTCAAGGTACTTGTCAATGCCGAGAACAGCGCTATGGACAAAGGTCTGGAACCTGACCGTATGAAAATATCACATGCTGCAACCAAACAGGGCAGAACCATCCGCGGAATCATAGCGCGTGCCATGGGCCGCGCAACTGCGAAGAATACTGAGACAGTAACACTCGAGATTATTTTGGAGGAGTTATAGATGACAGTCGAGCGAAAATTTGTGCAGCAAGGGCTCAACAGGGCAAGAATGGATGAGTATTTTGCCGGAGAACTTGAACGCGCTGGTTACGCCGGTATGGACATAAACAGAACCCCAATGGGAACCCAGATCACTATTTTTGCAGAGAAACCTGGAATGGTCATTGGAAAGGGCGGAAAAGTGGTTCGCAAGCTGACAAAGGACATGGATCAGTATTACGATCTCGACAATCCCCAGATCGATGTGCAGAGTGTAGGCGTCCCTGAACTGAATGCGCAGTTGATGGCATCCCGGATCGCAAGCGCGCTCGAGCGCGGCTGGTATTTCCGAAAGGCAGCGCATTCGACGCTCCGAAGGATCATTGGTGCAGGCGCAATCGGGTGCAGGATTGTGCTCTCCGGAAAACTCACAGGTCCCAGATCACGGATCGAGAAGGTCGTGGAGGGCTATATCGTACATGCTGGTAAGCCAGCAGAGGAGATCGTGCATCACGGGTTTGCGACTGCGGTTCGGAAACTGGGCACGATCGGCTGCAGCGTCCAGATCGTGCTGCCTGGCACCGTGCTGCCGGATGTGTTTAGTCTGATAGAGGTTGAGCCACCCGAACCTGTGATTGTGGAAGAGACCGGAATCGCGACTGCAGAGATGATAGGAGCAGAAGAAGGGATAATCGGGGCGGAAGTAGAGATCACAGAAGTTGAAGTGGCTACCGAAGCTGAAATAGCAACCATAGAGGCTGAAATTGCTGGCAAGTCCACCATCGAAGCGGTAGGAGAAGGTTCAGCTATTGCGGATACTACCACCATCACCA
>JAUWGA010000110.1 GCA_030606635.1 Methanosarcinales archaeon | reverse complement strand
TCGTGCCGATCAGTGTCGATTGTTCCCACTTGTAAAGATCGGGGCGAACAGGATATTACCGATCAATCATACTCTCGCCACGTTCTCCCGCACTTCGTGCACCTGAAAAATCTAGTCTCGCTCTCGTCTGCGGACCGCAATTGCCGCAGCCACCAGTAAGCAGTGTCGTTTCTGCATTCCTCACACCGTGCACGCGTGGTCGGCAATCCTGCGTCTGATTGTTCTTCGATAACTGTAATCGTCTTCTTTGCACGCCGTTCAACAGATAAAACTGATTTATCGTCTTGTTTCTCCGTTGTAAATCCGCAGCGTCTGCACAGCAGTGCGCCATCCTTCAACACCAGCATGGTGCCGCATTCCGGACAAAATTCCATGATATCCTCCTTTGCTTGCCCATATAATAAAGGTGTCTGGTGGGTTGGCAGCCCGACCCAACCATAACACTTAAGTATCTGGGAATTGTACAAAACTATCATCAAATAAATCCAATTATTAAAATCGCAGAGGACAGGTAATCATAATGGCGTGGCAGTTGAGTTTTATTATCATAGTTTCCACCCTGATTATGCTTGCATTGTACTTTCTGGCTTTTGTGCCAGGGGAATGCCGCAGAAAGAAGCGTGGACATACGGCAAGGCAGTTGATAAACGGGTACTGGCCCTACGTACTGTTAGCCGCCATCGTGTACGGGCTGATGCAGGCGCAGTTTCCGATACAGCGGGAACTGAACCTGTTTGTGAACTATGACTGCACCCATTACATCGAATACATCGAAGGAGATGTGGTTGCGGTCTTCCAAAGCTGTATGTATCCCGCGCTCACGTATCTGATGACGTTTGTGTATCTGGTACTCTTCTCATCGGTTATGATCTTCACATTCCTCATACTTGCATACACAGAACAGATGAGGGCGCTAAAATTGTTTTCTCTCGTTTTCATACTCAATTATCTGATCGCGTTCCCGTTTTACCTGCTCTTCCCGGTCAAGGTCACAGGTTACACGCTGTCCGGCGTCCAGCCACTCATGTATGAACTGCATCCGATGATCTATGAAGGCATCACCACCGTGGACCCTCTCGACAACTGTTTCCCGAGTCTTCATGCAGCACTTGTCTTCGGCGCGCTGCTGGTCATCAACACAACAGACCTTCGCAGGTACACAGCATTTCTGGCATTCACATTCCTTACAATCGTCTTTGCCACGCTGTATCTCGGGGTGCACTGGGCGACAGATATTGTGGCTGGTATGATGCTCTCATTCTTCACATTCTACACCGCAAAACACTATGGCGAGCCGATCCTTGAATATATGAATAGCGTTGCTGTGCGGTTTGAGCGGTTGATCGGTGTTGAGGAGACAGTTGTCTGCACCGCGTGTGCCTGTAATATCGCGATCGTGCCGCATCTGCGATCTGTGAGATGCCCGCAATGCGGTGCGGAGATCGAGCACAGCGTGCTGTGACCGTGCCGACCATAACCTTATTAACCAGAGACTCGCCAGTTCCACTAATGAAGGCAATAAACGTACTCTTAATCACAATCATCGGCATCTCGCTTCTGATGGCTGGATGCGTCGATGATGAACTCACTTCCGAACAGATTGAGCAGCAGATTATGATGCATCAGGACAGTGTGCAGAGTTTCACCTGCAACATGGTCATGACAAGCAACAATGAGACCATGGTCATGGACTATGCGTACAAGCAGCCGAACATGATCCGGATGGAATATACAGAACCTTCCGAAGTTGCTGGACAGGTCATGGTTTCGAATGGCACGCACATCTGGATGTATGATCCTTCTGAGAACCTGGTAAAGACAGAAAGCATTCCTGCGTATGCACAGACGAACCGGTCCAGGGATGCCTTGTTCCTTAAGGATCTGCTCGACACCTGCGCGATCGTTTCGAATGGAACTGGTAGAGTCTCGGGGCGCCAATGTCACAGGATTACGGCGACACCAGAGGGTATGCCTATGTCAGTTGAGGTGTGGCTCGATAAATGGAACTGGATGCCACTTAAGATCGAGACGTACCAGAATGGCGAACTCATGATGAGTATGGAGTATCAGGACATAGAGTTCAATGTGGATATCCCGAACAGCACATTCGAATTCGAGATACCGGAAGGCGCAACCGTCGAATCGACAGACGAGACAGCGACACCTGCGACTATGACCATCGAAGAGGCGCAGGCAGAGGTCTCGTTTGATATTAAGGAGCCAGTATATCTGCCGTCGGGCTACGAAGTAGATAGCGTCATGGTTACCCCTGTTTCGGCATCCGAGGACGGGGTGGTCCTTGTATACGGCAATGCTACCGATGAAAACATGCTAGCAGCGCAGCTCACAATGGTTCAACTGGTAGAGAGCGCATACAACGAATCCGCAGAGACGATGCCGATGCCTGAAGGTGATAACGAAACGATCACGGTTGGTGATGGATACGACTGCACGGTGACGACGATGGAAACAGCGTTTGGCAAGACTGTGGTGCTTCAGTGGAATGATGGTACGCGTGATTACATGCTTGCAAGTTCGCTTGACCAGGAAGAGCTGATCGATATCGCAAACTCGATCTGATCGTTACAGGTACAAGTCCGGAAGCTGCCGGCCCAAACGCCAGTGTTGGGTCGGCGCCACCAGAGGTTATCATGACTATCTACGAACTCGGTGAGACCGCGGTCGTCGGGGCGATCATCCGGAATCTGGATATCGAATTTGAGGACTGTGCCGTAATCGATATCACAGATGCCGAATATCTGGTCGCAACCACAGATATGTTCCACCGGACGACTGACTTTCCGGAGGAGATGAGCGCATGGCAGATCGGCTGGATGTCTGCGGCAGGCACATTAAGTGATATCGCCGCGATGGGTGCGCACCCCTGTGGACTGCTCGTATCGACCGGGCTTCCAGACCTTCCGCAGGCATTCGTGGAATCGATTATCGAGGGATTAAGTGATTGTGCACGCAAATGCGGCACAGCTATCATCGGCGGGGACACGGATTCGCATCAGGAACTGACGATCACGGGAACTGCGCTTGGGCGTGTGCGAAAGGATCGGATACTCAGGAGGCGTGGCGCGCAGATCGGTGATCTGGTCTGCGTCACAGGGTATCTTGGAACCGCAGGCGCCGGCATGAGGGCACTGGAATTGGGGCTGGCTGCGGACGATCCGGTTGCGGTGAAGACATTATTCGAGCCTACTCCACGCATAGCCGAGGGAATAAGACTTGCAGAATCGAAAGCGGTCACCTCGATGATGGATAACAGCGACGGCCTTTCCGAATCGCTCTATCAACTGGCAGAGGTGAACGGATGCGGATTTACGATACATGCAGACTCGCTTCCGGTGCTGCCGGTACTGGACACTGGCAAGGATCTTGAGCTGGTACTGTATGCTGGCGGGGACTTCGAGTTGCTCTTCACGGTTGCGCCAGAGAGACTTGTGGATGCCCGGGATGCATGTGAACTGACCGTTATCGGGGCGGTGCAGGTGGGGGGAATAACACTTGACGGGACGAGAGAGATCGAGCGAAAAGGTTATCGATCATTATGATTCCAAAATATAATTATGCTCACGATAGCCAATGTCTCGAGGGTCTTTGAATCAGAGAGTGGACCGGTCGAAGCGCTTCGGAATATCAACCTCGAGGTCTTTGACAAGGAGTTTCTCTGCTTTATCGGACCGTCTGGCTGCGGCAAGACGACACTCCTGCGGATCGTTGCCGGGCTTGATCAACCGACCTCCGGGGAGGTGCTCCTTGAGGGCAAGACGATAAAATCGCCAGATCCGGAGCGGGGCATGGTATTTCAGGAGTATTCGCTATTTCCATGGAGAACGATAATCGATAACATCGCTTTCGGGCTGGAGATGAAGGGGGAGTCGAAGGAGAAGCGGCACAAAATCGCGCTGAAATATCTGGAACTGGTCGGGCTGGAAGCGTTCAAGTGCAGTTATCCGTATGAGCTTTCAGGAGGGATGCGGCAGAGGGTTGCGATTGCACGGGCGCTTGCAAATGATCCGAAAGTGCTCCTGATGGATGAGCCGTTCGGATCGGTCGATGCCCAGACAAGAAACTTCCTGCAAGGCGAACTGCTGCGAATATGGTGCGAGACGCGAAAGACCGTGCTCTTCATCACGCACAGCATCGATGAAGCGGTCTATCTCGCTGACCGGGTGGTTGTGTTATCTGCAAGACCCGGAGAGATCCGTGAGATCCTAAAAGTCGATCTCGAGAGACCGCGACTGAGGACGAGTGTTGAAGTGAACGTGATACGCGAGCGCCTCCTGGGCTTGCTTGGGGAAGAGCAGGCAAGGGGATGCGGCGAGACCGTCTGCTGGACTGGCATCTGATCGAACCTGCTCAATAACGTGAGTTTTTTGGTATTCTCACACAGAGACCACAGGAACGCAGAACCCCTGCTGTTTTTTCTCCGCGCGCTACCAACGGCTTTGCTAATACATTCCGCGGCAAATTACCACAGATTACTCGAACACGGCACAGTCGGAAAATCCAAAAGCACCATGTCTCTAAATTTTAACGCAAGCGTCGACGACAGAGCCGTTACCGCAGAGCGCGAGGAGAACGCAGAGGATCGGATCGATCTTGAAACTCTGCGCCCTCCGCGGTGACCGGACACTCGGATTTTTAGACGGTGTCCCCGAACACGTACTTCTGACTCACCGCGCGGACTTTGCGACCCTCTCGAGGCTCTGCTTCTGGTTGATCGAATAACTTCTCACATCATACGATGCAGCAGCCATGATCTCATCAGCGAGACTCGTTACCATCGATCGCTTGCTCTTGAATGCGGAACGGCGCGCCCCTTCGGCGATGAACCGCAGAGCGATATCCACTCTGCGCTGGGGCGATGTATCGACAGCCTTCGGCACAGCGATCCCACCATATTTGAGACGGACCACCTCCTCCCGGGGTCCCGCATTGGCGATAGCATCGACGAGAGCCTGGACCGGGTTCTGCCCGGTCTTCTCATGAATGATATCGAATGCGGATACGACGATGCTGTAAGCACGCTGCTTTTTACCTGTGTTCGCCGCTTTCTGCATGATCTTGTTGATCAGCCGTTCAACGATCGGTACACTGGACTTGTTGAACTGCTGGCTGCTGTGTTTGCCGCCGGTATGCAGCACGATTCTCGGACTGAGATCCACATATCTCCTGGTCCCCATATCCTTGGCTTCGACCTCTGATAGATCCCATTTGTCAAACAACTTATCCATCTGATCACCTGATTGGTTTCTCTCTCCGCCCGATCACCATCTCGCGAAGCGAGACATCGTTTACAGCGGTCACCTTGAATCTGACACCGGGCAGGTCGCCCATGGAACCTGACATCATTCCGCCGATACGCTCGACCGTTACCTCGTCGTGCTCATCGATGAAGTTGATAGCGCCGTCGCCCGGACAGAATGCGGTAACCTGCTTTCCATTCTTGATTAGCTGTATCCGGACGCACTTGCGGATCGCTGAATTTGGCTGTTTTGCCTCAACCCCGACCTTCTGGAGCACGATTCCTCGCCCCTGCGGAGCGCCGATGAGCGGATCTGCCTTGATATTCAGGCGGAGAGCGCGGCTGCTGTAGTTACGATCGCTCCATCTGGCTTTCTTTCTGTCTTTTTGTAGTTTGCGAGCTGCATATTTTCCTTTGCCCATGTTATTCCTCCTCTCTTGATCTCGAACTTAAACCTTATCTGATTATCACGTCGTCGATGTTGTGGTGCCGCTGTGCAAGCATCCGCATCTTTTCGATGTTTCTGCCATCCCTGCCGATCGCAAGCCCCTTCTCGTTTGGGGGAACGTCCACGTACACGATCCGCCTTCCGCCGCGCACCACCCGTTCGAC
>JAUWGA010000198.1 GCA_030606635.1 Methanosarcinales archaeon | reverse complement strand
CATCCTTCGCACGATCTTTCCACTCCTCGTCTTCGGAAGCGTATCCACAACCTCAAGCTCCCGTGGATACGCGTGTCCTGCCAATTTGGTCTTCACAAACTTCCTGATATCGTCTTTCAGATCGTCTGTCGGCGCATAGCCGTCGGCAAGCACGACAAACGCCTTTATAATCTCGCCGCGCAGCGGATCTGGCTTTCCGATGACGCCCGCTTCAACGATTGCGGGATGTTCGATTAAGGCAGATTCCACCTCGAATGGACCGACCCGCTCGCCTGACGTGTTGATCACATCATCAGCCCTGCCGATGAAGAGGAAGTAGCCGTCCTCGTGCTGCACTGCTTTATCCCCGGTGAGATACCAGCCCGCTCTGAAGTACTCGGCATACTTTGCGGGATTTTTCCAGATCTCAAGCATCATCGATGGAAACACAGGCGTTATCGCGAGATCGCCTTCCGTGTCGTATGGTACCGTATCCCCGTCCTCGTCGATGATTGCGGCGGTGAGCCCTGGTATCGGCTTCCCCATCCATCCGGGTTTTATCGCCATCGATGGATAATTGGCGATCAGGATGCCGCCGGTCTCGGTCTGCCAGAAGTTGTCATGGATCGGCAGCCCGAATGTCCGGATGCCCCAGTGCACGATCTCGGCATTCAGCGGCTCGCCGACGCTGCAGATATGCCTGAGACTGCTAAGATCGTGGTTTTTGTGCGCATCGCTAGCTCGCATCAGCATCCGAAAAGCGGTGGGCGCGCTGTACCAGACCGTCACCTTGTACTGATCGATCACCGAGTACCATGCCTCCGGATCAAACCTCCCGCCGTGAACCACGACCGATGCGCCGCACGACCACGGTCCGAGCATCCCGTACGAGATCCCTGTGATCCAGCCCGGGTCTGCCGTGCACCAGTAGATATCGTCCTCATGAAGATCGAGCACCCATTCAGTGGTCGCGTGTTGCGCAACGATTGCAAGATGCCTGTGCACCACTCCTTTCGGTTTTCCAGTGGTTCCAGACGTGTACAGCATAAATGCAGGATCATCCGGATTCATCTCGGCAACATCGAACGTACCGGATGCTTTTTCCATCTCCACTGGATAACTGATCTCTCCGCCCCGAACATCGGTCTCATCCACTATGATTATATGTTCGAGGTCAGGAAGATCGTCTTTTATCTCATACACCCGGCTTTTCAGTTCCGAATTGGTGATCAGGTATCTTGCGCCACTGTCATGCAGACGGTCGTAGATCCCTTCGGGTCCGAATGCAGAGAACATGGTGCCAGCGATCGCGCCGGTCTTTAAGATGCCGAGAAAACTCACGTAGAGTTCCGGAATTCTCGGCAGGAAGATGAATGCACGGTCACCCTTCTCGATGCCGGATGATGTTAAAAGATTGGCAAACTTGTTTGAAAGATCAGAGAGTTCGCGAAACGTGTATTTGCTATCCTCATCGTCCCCCTGCCAGTACAATGCAATCTTGTCCTTCCGCCCTGATCTGGCATGCCGGTCCACTGCGCTACATGCAGCATTTAACCTGCCGGAGTCGCTCCATTCAACCTTCTCGTATGCATCCTGCCACCGGAAGGTTTTATGCGTCTCGTCGTAGTCCTGCAGGTTCGGAGTCGGTACGATCGTTGCTGGTTTTTCTATGAATCCTTGCATTTCATTCACCCGCTGTTACTTACATATATATGCCCGCCGCGCCATTTATTGTTTTTGGTTCTCGAAAATCGCTATCGTACCAGCACATCTCCGTTTCCGGTTATGCCGATATCGAAACCGATCACCACCACCCTGTGCCGTATCTGCTTCTCCGCGAGATCCCGAATTCTTGATGCAAGCGCAACCCCGTCGTACCGCACATGCACACCCATGTTCTCGGAATCGGCTTTTTTGTAGATCATCCCGACCAGATCACCAAGACGCGTCCCCACTGCTACCTCGAACCATACGGGCGCATCGAGCGTTTTTACAAATTTTATGGTATTTTCAGACCGCTCTATATTCTTCCGTGCCATCTTTTCGATGGCAGAGATGTTCTGCTTCGTCGTGCCCAACCCGGATGCAATCTCCTCCTGCGAACGACCGTCATTCCGCAGTCGCAGCACCAGCATCTGCCTTTC
>JAUWGA010000004.1 GCA_030606635.1 Methanosarcinales archaeon | reverse complement strand
AGTCGGTTCTGGTGTCGGCGTAGGTGTCGGAGTCGGTGCAACCTTGTCCTTGTCACCGATGCACCCGGAAAACAGCACAGCAAGCAACAGTGCTGCGAGCATTATGGATTTCAACTTCATGATAATAATTTATCGAGACGTCCTGTTGTAAAGTTATTGGTTCAGTATACTCTCAATCAGTCACGCTTCCGGAGATTAGATCGACGCCCGATTCCTCAACCCCAGAGAACTCTCTTTCCGCCCGAGATACACCCACTGATCATACACCCCTGCATCGTCCCGATTGTCGATAATCTCTCCGATCATCCCGATCTCGTCCATAACCTCCTTTAAGATGGAGATCTCCTCTTCCTTATGTACCGTAAAGATAAAAAGTCCATTTTCACGCAGCAAAACAGCAGATTCTGACATGATGCGCGCCCAGAGATCCTTGTTAAACGGATAGATCGCGCCGAGCATGAATCCGATGACGCAGTCGAAGAATTCCGCATCAAAGAAAGCAGAGAGTGCTGTAGCGTCCAGAACCGCTGACCGGTGCGGGGCAAGCACGCCATGTTCCAGCCCTTCGCAGATCGCGCAACTGTCAGAATCCAGGCAGAACGGATCGCATCCCAGTTCGGAGAGAGCGATCGTCGCCATTCCGTTGCCGCAGCAGATCTCAAGCACGTCCATCCCTGCGAAATCGGTGTTGCTGGACTGTTCGATAGTCTTTAAGAGTGTCGTGAGCCGATCCACACGCGATTCTGAAAATAGCTCTGAAAACGATTTTTTTGCGGATATGCACCGGTCGCACAGCATCCGGTTCACGAGCATGATCGAATAATACTCGATGATCGCGTCCATGAACTGCGAATCTGTCGTCCCCACGGTGCAGACGTTTTCTGCGTGTTCGCACAACCCGTCGCCCAGATCCGTGAAACCGGGATCTTTGCATACGGTGTTTACAAATATCATCCGGAAGTCCTGACCCTCCGAATTTGCAAGAACAGCGATTCCGAGCAGTTCATCCTGCCCGCCCGGTCCGCCCGGTCCTGTTATCCGGATCACTTCGCCAAACGGTATCCCTGACCGGACGATCTCTGTGAGATGGTTTCTTGTCAGTTTGCAGGCTTTCTGGTCGCTGAAACTCCGCTCTATGAGCTGCACGGGCTCATCTGCGATGCCAAGCAGGTCATTAAAAAGCATGGTGAATGGAATATCCCCCATGATATAAAACCACTATCTTTTTCAAGTGAGCGCACCCATCATAATAAATTATGCGGCTGGTCATGAAATTCGGAGGCGCCTCGATCGCAGATGGTGAGAAGATAAAATGGGTCGCTGAGTTGATAAACCGCTATCGGGATCATGAACTGGTCGTTGTGACCTCTGCACTTAAGAATGTCACGGATCATCTGCTGGAACAGGCAGATATGGTAACGGACGCGGGAGACCTCGAGTCAGTTCGTGAACTGATCGGGCATTTGCGAGGCATCCATTACAGGGCAGCAAATATTGCAATCGACGACGAGATCACCCTCAATCAGGTACTGGGCGAACTGGACAGCAGGATATGCAAACTGGAGCAGGCTTTGACCGGGATATGCTATCTAGGGGAGTTGACCCCCCGTTCCAGCGATTACATCTCTTCTTACGGGGAGTTGCTCTCAGCACCGATCCTATCAGGAGCGCTCCGCTCGATCGGCATCCCTTCGACGCACCTTACAGGCGGAGAGGCCGGGATCATAACCAACAGCGAATACGGGGAAGCAAAACCGCTTGGTGGCACCAATGAGCGGATACGTGAGAGCTTGCTCCCGCTGATCCGCGAGTGCGTGCCCGTGGTCACAGGCTTTATCGCAGAAGACGCATCCGGCATCCCGACAACGCTCGGGCGCGGCGGATCTGATTTCTCGGCATCGCTGATAGGTGATGCGATCGATGCGGATGAGATCTGGTTCTGGAAGGAGGTGTCAGGGATCATGACCGCAGACCCTGAGATCGTGCCGGATGCGCGCAACATCCCGCTGATCTCGTACATCGAGGTGATGGAACTCTCGTACTTTGGCGCAAAGGTGCTTCATCCGCGTGCGATCGAACCCGCGATCAGGAATGATCTCCCTGTGCGGGTGCTAAACACATTCGATCCGGATTTTACAGGCACGCTCGTGGTGAAGGATCAGGAGCAGGGCAAAGAGGTCGTGAAAGCGGTCACCGTCATCGAAAACATCGCACTGGTAAACATCTCAGGAGCCGGCATGGTCGGCACCATCGGAGTTGCAGCACGCGTATTTGGCGCGCTTGCTGATGCAGGCGTGAACATCACCATGATCAGTCAGGGATCGTCCGAGGCGAACATCTCGATCGTTGTCGAGGGGTCGCATCTGAACATCGCTGCGGATGCCATCCGGTCAGAGTTCAGAAACGGTGTGATACGCGAGTTGACAATGAACCCGGATGTCAGCGCAATTGCGGTGGTCGGGGCGGGCATGGTCGGCATCCCGGGTATTGCGGCACGCGTCTTCACAGCGATGGGGGACGCGGGCATCAATGTGATCATGATAAGCCAGGGCTCTTCAGAGCACAACATCTCTTGTGTGGTGCAAAGCGATGATGCGGAGCGTGCCGTGCGTGCGCTGCATCATGAGTTTGGGCTTGGGCTGCCGAGATCGTGAAGAATTGAATAGATATGCGCCGACTTTTTAGTAGCGGGCATGGACGTGATTTCCAGAAGTGTTTCGGAATATGCAAAAGCGGCTTTGCTAACGCATTACTCGGTTAAATTCCTTGCTTTGGTACCCGCAATTTTAACCACGCTTTATTGATTGTGCATAAAGTTCCAATCATCTCGTCGAGATGATCTTCACCACGTCCCCGTCCTCGAGTTCCCGCCCCATCCGCATCCGCTGCCGCGCATCGACCGCATGTAAGAACCCTTCCCCGATATCGGTGTGAATCTGGTACGCAAGATCATGCGCAGTGCTGCCCCTTCGCATCAAAAACGCATCCGGAAGGACGTTTCCTTTCTTGTCTGTGAACCGTGCCTCATCCTCGACAGGATAGACCACGATCTGATCGAGGAGATCGAAGACTGCCGTATTGATACACTGCTGGATGCCTGTACCGCCCAGACTAGTAACCATATCCCGAATCTTATCGAGAGCCCGGATCTGTGCATCGGATAGATCGTTTGAGACGATCTCGAAGTCCGAATCTCCAGGAACGTACGAGATTGCGCCGCTCTTGTCAGCCATACGGAGCGCAAGTTCTGCTTCGGCAGATGTCGGGATCACGGTGTAATCGAGATCGCAGAGTCGCTTGATGTTCTCTTCCGGTGCGATATCTGCTTTGTTCGCTGCGATGATCATCGGCTTGCTCTCTATCCGGAGCAGGTCTGCAAAATTCCGCAGGTCCGGATCGTCCCAGAGATGCGGAGGTCTTGCGCATACCTCGCCAAAACGGGAAAGCGCGGCTTTTGCCTGATGTATGGAGACGCCCGCGCCTGCGAGTTGATCTGCGACCACGACTGCCGGATTTAAGTTCTCCGCCTGTATCCTCTTTGAAAGGCGGTTCCAGTTCCGCTTCAGTATCGAGCAGATCCACATAGTCAGTTCGTACTCAAGAAACCCGATATCGTCAAGCGGATCATGCTCACCGATGTCCACAGGGTTGCCCTCGGCATCGGTTCCGCCTGACGCATCAACGACATGGATGATCGCCTGCGCCTGACGCAAGTTGTCAAGAAACGCATTGCCAAGCCCCCTTCCTTTGTGCGCATCCGGCACGAGACCTGCGACATCGATCGCCTCGATCGCCACGAAACGGACGCCGTCTTTGCAGTTTGCGCAGGCAACATCGAGATCGGTGCACGGGCATTTCGTGCGCACATAAGCGATGCCGTGGTTGGCATCGATCGTTGTGAACGGATAATTTGCAATCTCGATATCCGCGAGTGTCGCAGATTTAAAGAAGGTCGACTTTCCGGAGTTTGGTTTTCCAGCGAGACCGATCGACATCGACATGATTGTATCTGTTATAGATGTCGGATATATAACTTGCGGCGTGGTTGGATGAGGGGTTGCTCCGGGGTGGTTTTTAGTACACGGTAGGATATGCTCGATATATGTGGCAAACAGATGACCCACAATCTGCGTAATATGCGTTAATGTGGCTGATAAGGTTTTTATCCACAGATTACTGATTCCACGGATTTTATCCACAAGTTACACGAGCATGTACCAGCGGAATTCCAATCCACGAAGATTTCGCGGTTCTTTGGTCCGGACACCAATAGCAGCCCATGCAGACCTGACCAGTCAAAACGTTAAAATAATCTGGCGTGAATCGGAGGATGTGAGTCCCATGAATCAGTCAGCTAAAAAAATCTCTTGTGAGGTCCTATCGATCGCGGAAGGCAAGACCTGGAACAACATAGTTGTGCAGCGGAAAGTATCGAAGAAGCGGCTCTTCTTTGGCAAGGCGAAAAAGGATTCGGATATCAATGTCGGAGACGAAGCGTACCTCGAGATCGAGGTGATGCCGTCCGAACTTACTGAAACTCCGCTGCGTGTGACGCTATATGATATGAACGGTGTGAAGATCGACTGGACGATCATACAACCGAGCCAGATCGATAATATCAGGTAACCGCCAGTCCGCGGATAATATCGCCCCGCGTCACGATACCGATCAGCTTGTCATTCTCGATTACAGGCAGCCGGTTGATCCGGTGACTCGTGATAGACGTGCTGGCATCGGTAATCGAGTCATCTGGTGAGATCGTGTGTACCTGCTTTGTCATGATCGTATGCACCGGCTTATCGCCCACGTCTGTAAGTGCCTTCTTCGCCTCTTCCCATCCGATCAGTTCGCGCAGCGGGATCTCGATGATCTCGAGCGGGCTTGGTAGCCACAGACCCTGACGGTGCTCTGGCAGATCGAGCAACTTCAGCAGATCCGACTCGGTAACGATGCCAGCCATCCTGTCGCCGTCCATGACCGGCATACCGCTTATGTTATGCTCTTTTAGCAAGGATGAAGCCGTTCTGATGGTGTCATCGATCTGGCAGGTGATGACCTCTTTGCGCATGACCTCTCTAACATTCATGGTGATCCAGTCGGATTCATCTGATGTATTCCTTTCGGTTCACGCGGGCTTTGGGACAGCATTCACAGAAGGGGAATCCGAATTACACGAAAGCACTTCGTGCGATTCGTGATCTCTTGGTGCTGATTTTATGCCTTCGGCGCTGCTCGCCACGCTCACAGTCACGAATGACACGAATCGAGCAAATCGGCGGAAATCACCGGATTTTTAGATAGTGCCATCGAAAGGTTGTTATTGATCGGCATGCAAAACCAGAAACCATGAGACAAGCCAGATGCCTGTTCGCAATCACCGCTGTGCTGCTGATACTTGCATCTGCCGGATGTATCACCGATCAGGGCACGGATGGAACCGTCCACACGCCGCCAGCAGCAACACCCGCACCGGTACCGAACGCAATAGAGATCGCGCCAGCCGAAATTCTCGGCATGAACAGGGTCGTGGTGTCGACCGGTGCGGATGCGCTGCAGCGGGTAAGGGAGTCGCACATCGGCAGCATCGAGAACATAGAGGATCTTGCGATCATACATTACTACGGAGAGGGTGAGGGGTTTCTGACGCTCTGGACGACGCTATACAAGAACGAGACGCTTGCAAGCTATGAAACCGAGAAGATGGTTATAGGCATCCGTAAATTTGGAGGTGACTGGGCATCCACGCTCGAAGAGATCACGATCGACGGGAGGATCGTGTACCGGATTGCACCGAACAACATGCCCCAGTACTTCTGGGTGGATGGGGTATGGGTCTTTTATATCACACCACATGACCTGACACCGGAGGAGGTTGCCCGGATCATCCGGGCGATCCCATGATCCGGGTGTCCCCAGTCCGGCCCACCCTGAAATCCAGTGATTTCACTGGAGTTTTCCTTGATGCAGGTATGAAAACAATTAATGCATCCTGCATAAAATCACTGGCGGTGGGGGCTGTCAACCCCTGATGGTGTGGCAACCCCAGTACTACGTAACCCTCGCGTCCACCACCACATGCACAACCCCGGGCGCATACTTCTTGATGGTGCGGCAGCCGATCATCTCTACACTGCACCTGCGCCCACACGCCTGCGCTGCATCCTTGATCCGCTGGATCGGGCGATGGTATGCAAGCGCTGTCGGCGTCGCCTCGTGGTAATGCAGTATCCCCCCTGATCTTGCTGCAAGTAACCCCTTCACGAGCTGCTCATGCGATGAATCGAGATAGCCCATGATCACCCGGTCTGCGATATTCTCCGGAGCTTTTACCGCACAATCTCCGTGCACCGGGGAAACAATATCCCCCACCCGGTTGATCCTGATGTTCTCTGTGAGATAATGGTATGCGGTCGGGTTGAGTTCGATTGCGATAACCTTTTTCGGGCGCGAATGTACTGCAATCTGGATCGAGAAGTAGCCGATTCCGGTAAACATGTCCAGAACAACCTGGTCTTCGCAGATTCGCGCCATCCGCATCCGTTCTACGAGATTTCCCTGCGAGAACATGATCCTCGCAGCATCGAGTTTGAAGTAGCAGCCATTCTCCTTGTGAATCGTCTCTGTTTCACCAGTTCCCGCGATCACCTCGCAGATCGGCTCACGGAAGCGTCCCGCAACACCCCTGTTCCAGAGCACTGTGCTGCACCTCGGATACATCGCAAGAAGCGCATCCCCGATCGCGTTTGCGTGATTGCCAAGTGCATCCGGGATGCTCACAAGGATCACGGTACCGAGAATCTGCCAGCCGCGCGGCAGCAGTTCCGCCTCTTTTGGGGGCAAATGCACCAGATCGCAGAGTTTCGTGTGGGTCATAAATTTAAAATCTTCAAAAAAGTTACGCGCTCTTCACGCTATCGTTGATTTGAATATGCTCGGCATCTGAAGTTACCGGAGGAAATTTGGATGAATCAGTGGTGATAGACAGAGGACCTTGTTATGCGACGATCTTTTGTGAGCGGGTAGTACAAAGAACGATTTTTTCATCGACAATCGCTCGTAACAGCTCTTTTCCTTCGGGTCGTGGGATCTCCCTACCCTCATTTTTGGCAGTTTGTAACCAGAGAGATATTGCAGTCATAGCCTCTCTTAACGCCCCTGCCTCAGTCTCTCCAAAGCTTGAGCAACCCGCCAACTCCGGAACTACTGCAATGTACCCCTCGTCCTCCTCACTGTAGAATATTTCTATTGCGTACTTATACATTTTCTTCCTCCAATAATTTATATTTCTCAACAACCTTTAATAATTGTTTAACTTGATATGGTTTTGCCTTTCCTTTAACATTCTGGAAATTCAACATTTCTCTCACATCATCTCTGACGTATATTCTTGTGACTTCCTTTACCTCCTCTAAACCTGAAACCGAACAACTCTGCTGCTTTACAGAGTGCCTCAAATCTAACGTTTTTTGGATTTATCTTAAGTTGTTCATATACCTTCTTCTTGTTTATTTGCACGTTTATAAACCAGTATTGCCTGCACCATTAGTCTTTCGTCTTATGTAACTTGACTTTCACATTAAACCCCCTCCCTTCTACATCTCCCTTCGAGCCCCATAACCTTCAATAGTTCACTCTTCCACACACAACCCCAAACAAGTTCCATACCCCAAACCATTATATGAAATTTGCAGAGTATTAGACTAAAATGAAACCGGAACTTGAGAATCTCTTGAAAAAACACGGCTATCATATAGCAGGCAGGCACAGCGCGGTAAAGACCTGCCACTGGCTGAACCGGGCTATCCGGGGCGCAGGCAGCTGCTACAAATCGCAGTTCTATGGCGTCCGGTCGCACCGGTGCATCCAGATGACGCCGACGCTTTCGTGCAACCACCGCTGCCTCCACTGCTGGAGACCAGTTGAGATGCCTGTGCCGCTCCCAGCGCCTGCCGATTGGGATTCTCCAGTTGAAATCAAGGGGTCTATCCTCCGGGAACATGCGCGCCTCATCTCGGGATACGGCGGATCCGAGACCACGGATATGGATGCGCTAAGAGAGGCGCAAAAGCCGGACCAGGTCGCGATATCGCTTGCAGGCGAGCCGACCCTCTACCCACATCTCCCGGAGTTGATCGATCTATTTCACAAGGACGCTATGACCACGTTCGTCGTCTCAAATGGCACGCAGCCGGATATGATTGCAAGGATTGCGCCGACCCAGTTGTACCTCAGTCTGAATGCGCCTGACGAAGATACGTATCTTAAGGTATGCAATCCGTGTGGGAATTTCTGGGAAGAGATCCGGGAGTCCTTACGGGTGCTTGGCAAGTCGAAGGCGAGAACCAGAACCGCGGTCAGGATCACGCTTATCAAAGGGGTTAACATGTTCGATCCGGAGGGCTATGCGCGTCTCTTGCATACGTGCGAGCCGGATTACATCGAGGTCAAGGCGTACATGCATGTCGGATTCTCACAAAAACGCCTCGACAGATCTGCGATGCCTGATCACGAGGAAGTGCGTCTCTTTGCATCAGAGATCGGGGATCGGGTCGGGTACCGGATCGCTGATGATTCTCGAATCAGCCGGGTTGTCCTGCTCTCGCGGGACGGGGGCGTGGAGCGGATTCAGGGGCAGGGATGAATTTCGATTCAGCCAGCATGGAAAGAGGAGAATTCTGCCACGATCGATACATGGGTTTGCTGCTGGTTGATTACACGCAAAGACAGGGGGCGCAGTCAAACCGAATGCAGAGCAAAGCCGTTGGCAATGCGAAAACGCGAGGTACAAGCATTGTACTTAAGTGTGGGGTATAGTGCCCGAGATGGGTACGATACCATCGCGTATAGGAGTCGGATGGAATCTGGTTATCAGAAGGGTTTTGTTGGGTGGTGGCGTGAAAACAGCATCAATTATTCTTCTTGTACTTGTTTGCGTTCTTCGAATTCAGTGATTACTTTTTCCAAAGCTTTTAAAACTCGTTTTGCATGTTCAGGTGCCATAAATACCCTTGCAGTTGAGAGCGCTTCACCTTCTGGTGGCCCCTGCATAAAGTCTATAAAAAAATCTGATTCAGAACAACTAACCATCGCAAGGTTAGAATAGAATGTAAAATCTATTCTCTTTATCTTCTCTACCGTCTGTTTCTTCTCTACCGTCTGTTCAGTTTTGTTTTCTTTATCCATTTAAACATCCTCCATGTAGTACGCCTGTTCACCGACGAGAGATTTTGCAACTACTTCTCCACCCATAACCGCAGACCCCACACCCCATGAAGTCATAAGAGCATCTTTTGCCCCAAAAAAAAGGTTTAAAGACGTATTTGCAGACGGAACGGAAGCGGCTTTATAAAGATCTCCAGCAAGTTCTGTGACAATAATAGGTTCTTCAATTCGTTCTTTTTCAATGAGTTTTTCAAGTCGCTCCGATACGATGTATCTTTCTAACATTAAAATTATCTTTGCTTTCGTGTTTTCAATATTGAGTTGATAAAACTGTGTTTTACCAACCTTGCCCGCTTTTTTTACCACGCCTTCTTCTAAAAGATTTTTTGTATGACTATAGACAGTTGCTTTAGACACATCTGTCATCCTTTCGATTTCTGGGACTGATAATACATCTTCATAATGCTCGGTAAAAGTTTCCACTACTTTAACTTGCGGGCAACCGCCAAACAATTCTGATAGTACGTACATGATCGTTCACCTGCTTGTTCTATAGTTAGTATAGATGTTATACTTAAAGTTTATTTTTTCGCTTTAACATTATTCACATGCGAGATTTTTATAAGCCAGACTCCCAATGCTAAAAACACCACATGGACGACATCGCATTGAATGATGATGAACGAAAAGTTCTTGAAGTACTTGGTAAGTTGCACATATCCAAAAATAAAAACGTGCATGAAGCAACCATACGTAAAAAGTTGCCTCAAAAATACCAAGGTAATTTATCTAAAACCATAAAGAGTTTGCATAGTAAGGGACTTTTAAGGTATTATCGTAATGAAAATTATAGTTTGACTAAGGAAGGGGTGATAATGGCAAAAACATTAGCAGAGGAGGCGATGAAGAAACAGTACGGAGACCTTGTAATCTTGTTGGTTGTTTAACACGCCGTGTTTTTTGTATCACGCTTTCACATTCCACACACCCCCTCCGCCGCGCTTACACCAAGAGCCTTCATTTTGCGCATCCTTTGAGGTCCATCAGCCAACCCCTGCGATGCGACCACATACTATCTTCGTCATCTATTAATAACAGCAGGAAAGATGGTTTTCATGCGACGGGGTGATAGATTGAACATAATAACAAGGGCAAGGAATCTGGCAGGAAGACTCGTAGATCCTTTCTGCCAGATACTGGCGTACACGAAAGTGAGCCCAAACATCCTCTCGATCACTGGCTTTCTCTTCGCAATCGCTGCCTGCATAACGATCGCTCTCGGGCACATTGTCTATGGCGGGTGTCTCGTTATCATGTCAGGGGCTTTCGATGCGTTTGATGGGGCGTTTGCCAGAAAGTTCGGACTCGAAACCAGATTCGGTGCCTTCTTTGACTCGTTCATCGATCGATATTCAGAGGCAGCGATCCTCTTTGGCATTCTATACTATGCCACCATCGGACAGGAGCACACCCTGATCCTGCTGACCTTCATATCCCTTGTCGGATCGGTCATGGTCAGTTATTCGAGAGTCCTTGCAGAGGGGCTCGGCATCCCATGCGGGATCGGTATAGGCGACCGGGCGGCACGGGTAACCGTCCTGATCCTGATGCTCCTGCTCGAGGAACTGCTCATAGGTCTTGCCATCCTTGCCATCTTGAGTAACATGACCGCGCTTGTGCGCTTGTGTCATGTATACGTACAGATGAAGGGATGATGGGGGCGTTCGTGTAGCAGCCCGCTCAGCGCCCGGGTGCCTGATATCCCTGCCGTTGGAGGACTGTCACGTAATCCGGTGCTGACAGTCCTGTTCACGAGGGTTTTATATGGGATGAGTTTCGATTCATCCAACATGGAAAGAGGAGGGTTCTACCACGAGCGATACATGGGTTTGCTACTGGCTGAGTACATACACGAAAAATTGGTGAAAGAAAGCTTAAGCGGAATCTCTTAAGGTGACTGTGCATTATCACGAAAGTAAAACAAAAAGGAATGAAATAGATGGGATTTGAAGATATTATCTATGATTTGCTTAAAGAATTTAGATCTTCTAAAGCGGACAAAAAAGAGAAAAAAAGATATCGCAAGGCAGTTAGTCAAAAAAGTATTGCTACAATTTAATTTCGAGTGGGATTCATTTAGAAAAAGTGGGAAAAAAGGAAATTGGCGTTTAACAGCAGATTCAATGTTAGAGCAATATGCTGATCTATTTATCGATGTGGCAGTTGAAGTAAACGAAGCAGTTGCAGAAGAAGATATAAATGATTTGAGAAATCTTGCTACCGAATTGAGAAAAATAGCAAATACATTAGATATAGCTGGAATAGGAGAACAGTACAGGTCTAATGGAGATGAATGTGCGAAGAAAGCCTTAGAACTCTATAAAAAGTTTTAATCAAGATAAAATGGATGCGCCGCTTTTCAAAGCGGTGTGGAGAGGTTGGGACTTAACCCAAACCTCGTCGCTTCCACGCCAAGCCCCAAATATCCGAAAGCATCCAAGTCAGAACCAATGCACCATCTGAATTGACACCCCCGCCGTTAAGAAATCTTAAAGTACAGCCGAGTTTCAGATTCCTTTGATCGATATGCAATACAATCCACAGACGATCGAGAAAAAATGGCAGGAAAAATGGGACACAGAACGGATATTCCAGCCAGAGGTATCCGGTAAAGAGAAATATTTCATAACGATTCCATATCCATACTTAAACGGAAATTTACATGCCGGTCATACCAGAACATTCACAATAGGCGATGTTATAGCCAGATACCAGCGGATGCTCGGACGAAACGTCCTCTTTCCGATGGGTTTTCATGCAACCGGTACCCCACTCATAGGTCTTGCCGAATTGATTGCAAAACGCGATCCCGAAACCGTGCGCGTCTACACGGAACTGCACGGCATCCCCATGGACGTGCTTGAGACGCTCGACTCTCCTGAATCGCTTGCCGAATATTTCGGCAGGGAAGCAGAGGCTGTGATGCGGAAGGTCGGATTCTCCATCGACTGGACACGGAGGTTCACAACGATCGATCCTGCTTACAAGAAGTTTATTGAATGGCAGTTTAATCGGCTGTACGACATAGGTTATGTCGTCAAGGGATCGCATCCGGTGCGGTGGTGTCCGAATGACCAAAATCCGGTAGAGGATCATGATCTGCTCCACGGGGAGGGTGCAAACATCCTCGATTACACATTACTCAAGTTCAGACTCAAATTGGATGGATCGGGTGCATCGGATGCCTCGGACGGATGGGTTCTTCCGTGCGCAACGCTCCGCCCTGAAACCGTATTCGGGGTGACGAACCTCTGGATCAATCCCAGTGTCGTGTATGCGAAAGTCAGCGTCAATTCCGAGCAGTGGATCGTTTCTGAGGAAGCGTACCAGAAACTGACATACACCGACAAAGAGGTCAAAAAGACAGGGGAGATCAGCGGGAGGGATCTCATCGGAAAGACTGCCCGAAATCCGGTGATCGAGCATGATGTACTGATCCTGCCTGCAAGTTTCGTCGATCCTGCGAACGGAAGCGGGGTCGTGATGAGCGTTCCGGCACATGCGCCTTACGACTATCTGGCGCTAAGGGACCTTAAAGGGGTTGAACTCATCGAATACGGCATCCTTGATCTCTCGGACATCGAGATGATCTCGCTTATCGAGGTTCCTGAGATGGGCGAGTTTCCTGCTGTTGAGATTGTGGAGGAACTCGGGGTTAAGGATCAGTCGGATCCGCTTGCAGAGAAGGCTACAAAACTCGTTTACAGAAGGGAGTTTCACCGCGGGGTGCTTAAAGAGAATACAGGCAAGTACAGCGGGACTCCGGTCTCGAAGATAAAGGATGTCCTGACGCGTGATCTCATCGAAGAGAACCTTGCAGACGTCTTTTACGAGTTCAGCGAACTGCCTGTGGTGTGCAGATGCGGGACGACCTGCGTTGTTGCGATGGTCAAGGATCAGTGGTTCCTCAACTATTCTAACCTGGACTGGAAGGATAAGGTGTATGACCGCCTCGCTCGTATGCGGATCATCCCTGATGAACTGCGCGTTGAGTTCGAGAACAAGATCGACTGGCTGAAGGACAAGGCGTGTGCCCGCAGAAAAGGGCTTGGAACGAGACTTCCGTGGGATAACGAGTGGCTCATCGAGTCTCTTGCGGATTCGACGATTTACATGTCGTATTACATCATCTCAAAGTATCTTGACCGGCTGAATGTGGAACAACTCACGCCCGAGTTCTTCGATTACGTGCTGCTCGGGGAGGGAAGCGCGGATGGCACGTCTGTCGACCCGGATCTCGTAGAGCAGATACGAAGCGACTTTGAGTACTGGTATCCGGTCGATATCAGGTCGTCAGGGAAGGATCTCGTCCCCAATCACCTCTTATTCTTCCTCTTCCACCACGTAGCCCTCTTTCCAGATGATAAGCTGCCAGAAGCGATCGCGGTAAATGGTTTCGTCTCTCTTGAAGGAGAGAAGATGAGCAAGTCAAAAGGACCTCTGCTCACGCTTAACCAGTCGATCGATGATTACGGTGCCGACGTGGTGCGGCTCTACATCCTCGGCGCTGCTGAGCAGACGCAGGATGCGGACTGGCGATCCGAGGGCGCCAAAAGCACGCATAAGCAACTGGAGCGGTTCTACAACACCGTACGCGATATCATCGAGACGCCAGAGCCGGATGCCGGCGGAGCGCAAGAGCAAGAGCCAAAGATCATCGATAGATGGATGATGAGCCGGATCCAGCACCGGATCGCAGAAACGAGCACGGCTCTTGATGTGCTTCGCACGAGACATGCGCTTCAGAACGCATTCTACCTGCTGATGAACGATCTTAAGTGGTATCAGCGAAGAGGCGGTACAGCGTCCTTAAAAGATATCGCAAGCGTCTGGATCCGGCTGATGGCTCCGTTCACGCCGCACGTCTGCGAGGAGTTGTGGGGGGCGGCAGGAAACGACGGTTCGGTCTCGCTTTCAGAGTATCCGATACCGGATCTAAGTCTAATCGACAGAGATTCCGAAAGAGCAGAGGAACTGGTGGAAAACACGCTTGGCGACATCGAGGAGATCGTCAGGGTGGCAGGGATAAAGCCCGGGAAGATCACGCTCTTCACAGCTCCTGTCTGGAAGAACACCGCATTCAAGGCGGCTCTTCTGGCGAAGCAGGCAGGAAGACTTGAGATGGGCGCTCTGATGAAGGATCTGATGCAGAATCCCGAGATCAAGAAACATGCACGTGAGGTTCCGAAGTTTGCGCAGTCGTTAGTCAAGGATGTGCAGAGATGGAGCGATGAACAGGTCACAGACTCCATCGATCCGGTGGATGAACTGGATGTGCTCTTGGAATCCGCAGGTTTCATCGGAAAGGAGTTTAACTGTGCAGTTGCGGTCATGGACGCTGATTCTGCAGGAGACGACATCGACCCACAGGGTAAGCGGAGATTTGCGGAACCAGGGAGACCTGCGATCTATATCGAAAAGCAGGGATGATCCGTATCCGATCCGGTTTCGGATGAGACTCTGCAGGCAGCCCGGCATCATCGAAAGATTGTTATACTGGTAGCCAGAAACCCTAACGGTTGTGATGCACAATGAAAGAGATCAGCACCTCATCAGGGCTCGGAGGCATCCTGAATGCCTTTCGGGATATCACCAAAGAGTCTAAGCGGATAACGTTTGTCGGCACTCCCGGGTTCTGCACCCCGTTTGCGGAACTGATCGCATACCCGATCAGGGATGCAGGCAAGGAGATGGCGTTTGTCGCCAATCTTGATTCTAATGATGCGAAAAGAATCGTGTTTACGAGCCATGGCATGCAGTTGGCTGAGAATGTAGACGCCGCCGCGGATACGGTAGTGATACTCGGCGGTCTTGCGATGCCAAAGATCAGCGTCGATGTCGATGCCTTGAATTCGATGATCGGTCGCATTCTTGGAGATGGTGGGCTGACCATCGGTGTCTGCTTCATGAGCATATTTGAGCAGACTGGATGGTACGATGTGATCGATTTCGATTATGTGATCGACACCCATACAAGTGTCAGGGTTCTTGAGAAGTGATATAACATGGCAAAAGAGTTCACAGTCAGCGGAACATTCAAAGCCGGTTCGAGCCGGGAGCAGTTTACCAAGACGGTAAGCAGCCAAAACCAGAAAAACGCAATCGAGAAAGTGTATTCGCTCATCGGAAGCGAGCACCGGCTGAAGCGCAATTTTATCGATATAACAGACGTTTCGGAGACGGGGTCCTCATGAGTGGACAACCTACAAACGAAGAAGTACAGCGATTGATAGCCCAGCACGATGAACATCAGGCGCGTGCCGAGATGCTTGCAGGGCAGATGGAAGCGATCCAGATGTCCATTATCGAATGCGAGCGTGCCGTAAACGCAATCGATGCGCTCAAGGACGAAGACGAAGTCGCGTCGCTCGTTCCAATCGGTGCGGGTTCGTTCGTACATGCCAAACTGGTCAAACCCGACCGCACAATCATCAGTCTCGGATCGAACGTATCGGCAGAGATGTCTTCAGACGCTGCAAAAGAGCGTCTCGTCGACAGGAAGGATAAGCTCGCAAAGATCCTTGAACAAATGAACCAGACGATGGGCGATCTGGCAAAGAGGATTCAGGCGATCCAGGCAGAGGCTACCAAACAGGCGCAGGCAAGACCGGTGGATCAGGCATATATCTGATGTTTAAAAAATTAAAAGATAAGCTCGACTCGTTCAAAGAGGCGATCAGCAGCACGATCGACCGGAAGGCTGCGGGCGTGGAAGAAGCGCAAAAGACGGGTAAGAAGAAGGTCGGGGTCGTCAAAAGAGCGAAAACCCTGATCGTTGAGCGGGAATTGATTCTCGATGAGAGCGACCTCGAAGGTCCGCTGTGGGATCTTGAGATGGCACTGCTCGAGAGCGATGTTGCGCTTCCTGTTGCCGAGAGTATCATCGATGCAGTGAAAGATGAACTGGTAGGCGTTCATAAAAAAATCAGGGCGGATACTTCCGATATCGTCGAAACTGCGCTTAGAAACGCACTCATCGGAGTGATGTCAAAAGAGATGTTCGATCTTGATGATTTCATCGCAAATGCCACAAAGCCAGTGACCATCGTGTTCACAGGAGTGAACGGCACCGGGAAAACGACCACAATAGCGAAAGTCGCATCGAGATTGAAGGATGCAGGATATTCTGTAGTGATCGCATCAGGAGACACGTTCAGGGCGGGAGCAACCGAGCAGATGGAAAAACATGCCGAGAGAATCGGTGTAAAACTTATCAAGCACCAGCATGGCGGCGATCCGGCTGCTGTCGTCTATGACGCGGTCCAACATGCGAAAGCGCAGCACCGTGACGTGGTGCTTGCGGACACGGCAGGGCGGATGCACACGAACGTGAACCTGATGGACCAGCTCGAGAAGATCTGCCGTGTGACGCCACCGGATCTCGTGATATTTGTGGATGAAGCGGTTGCTGGCAATGATGCTGTCGAGCGGGCGCGGGAGTTTAATGCGGTAGTCCCCGTGGGGGGGAGCATCCTCACAAAGGTTGATATGGACTCGAAGGGCGGCGCAGCGATCTCGATTGCGCACATCACAGGAAAGCCGATACTGTTTCTGGGAACCGGGCAGAAGTACGAAGACCTTGTGAAGTTCGATGCGGGCTGGTACGTGGATCAGTTGTTCGAGTGATCCTCTGAGCTTGATTAGGCGTTTGCTTCAGCTGATCCCTTCCCCTTAACCTCTTCATTGTAGCTGTGGCATCCGTTCCACTGCGATTGCGGTCTTGGTCACCCAAACACTGCCCTTCGCACAGCATCGATATTAGCATCCACTTCGAGTGGCTTTGCGCAGACATCCACAACCTCGGTCGGATCCTTCAATATGTTGCCGGTCGTGATGCAGACGATTCGCTCATCAGAGTCGATCAGTCCCTCTGCAACCAGTTTCCGAAGTCCGGCAACCGACGTCGCACTTGCAGGCTCAACCCCGATACCCTCTACCGATGCCAGATCACGCTGCGCAGAAACGATCTCCCCATCAGAGACCGAGATCGCAAGTCCGCCCGATTCCCTGATCGCACGGAGTGCCTTTGCAGCGTTTACAGGATCCCCGATCCGTATCGCAGTTGCAATCGTCTCAGGGTTCGCCTCGGGCACGATCTCTGCAAGTTCGCGGTCTATAGCGTCCACGACCGGACGCGAACCCTCTGCCTGGATGCCAGTCATCTTTGGGATCGCATCGGTGATGCCGAGTTCTTTCAGTTCCTTAAAACCTTTATAGATCGCAGAGATGTTGCCAGCGTTTCCGACAGGCAGTATGACCCGGTCAGGCACCTCCCACCCGAGTTCGTCCACGATCTCAAAAGCGATCGTCTTCTGTCCTTCCAGCCGAAACGGATTTATTGAGTTTAGGAGATAGAACCCATACTCGTCGCAGACCTCGCGCACGAGCCGGAGCGCCTCATCAAAGTTTCCGTGGATGTTTAATACCTTTGCGCCATGAATCAGTGCCTGTGCGATCTTGCCGAGTGCAACCTTCCCGCCGGGAAGCAGCACCACCGCAGGAATCCCTGCTTTTGCCGCATAAGTCGCAAGCGAGGCAGATGTGTTCCCGGTGGATGCACATGCAACCGTCTTCATGCCAAGTTCGATCGCCTTTGTCACACCAACGGTCATGCCTCGATCCTTAAACGACCCTGTAGGGTTCAACCCTTCGTGCTTGACAAAGATCTCGGATACCTCCATGCCCTCCCCTAGTCGCTCTGTGCGATATAAGGGTGTGCCACCCTCCCCGATCGTCACCGGTTTGATATTTACGGGGAGGAGTGCTTTGTACTTCCAGACCGATCTGCATTCATCGGTTTTACGAAAATCGATCGCTGATAGGTCATAGATCACCTCTAAAAGTCCGCCACAGGATGGGCAGGTGTATATGATCTCATTGGGATCGTATAGGGAGTGGCACTCGATGCACTGGAGTTGATAGTTCATGGTTACCCTTTTGTTGGTGGCGGATGTAAAGGTGTTGGGTCAAGATTTTAATACTTGGCGACCGTATCAAATCACATCAATTCGGAAAGGTGAAATAATGGAACTTAATACAACCATCACACTCATAGGAGTACGACTTGCAAAGGTCGGATCAGAGTTCATATTCAAAGGTCCTGCCCCAGAATGCGAGGATTGCAGATTCAAGAACAGTTGCATGAATCTGAGCCCCGGGAGAAAATATCGTATCGTAAATATCAGAACCACCACCACACATTCCTGCGATGTACACGACGAGGGCGTGCAGGCGGTGGAGATTGTGGAATCGCCGACCATATCTGCAATCGAATCAAAAAAAGCATTCAAAGGATCGAAGATCGTTTTTGAGCCGCCAACGTGTAAGAAAAGCGAATGTACGATGTATGACCTCTGCCATCCGATCGGACTGGAATTCGGCGACAAATGTACGATCTCCGACGTGATCGGGGGTGCCCCTGACGAATGTGTGAAAGGGCTTTCGCTGAAGATTGTTGAACTGACGCGATAACAGACACGGTCTAAAAAATCAAGTTTTCAACACCAGACGGTCGTACACCTCATCGATCATCCCGGAAACGTCGATGCCGCACGTCCTTGCGACGAGTAGCGCAACCGCATCCGTTTCAACGATGCCCAGACGTTCCTGTGCATCATTGATCAGACGTATGACCTCCTGCTTGCTTTTCACGCCGGATAGCTGCTCGACCACTTGGTCGATTACGGTTATCTCATCAGATGCTTCTTCGGTCTCTTCGAATAATTCCCCGCCCTTGCAGGCAGTGGAATCGGTGGGTCGCTCTTGGCGATCCATTATGCTCGGGTCAGGTCTGAAATCTATCGGAATCTCCACCGAATGGATATCGAATAACGGTTCAACCACTTCATCGGTGATCCGCACAAACCCTTGTTGCTCTGCATTCGTGAGTACCGACTCTGCCTGATCAGGCGAGAACCATTTCAGATCGAGGGAGAGTGCAAACACGAATTCACTGATCGAGGTCACCTTGCCCTTCTTCCGAAACACATGGGCAACTACCTGTTCCAGAGTCATGCAGTCCCTTGCCTGAGCGCCTCGACGATTGTGCTTGCTACCTGCCTGCACTCGGTCCTGCCGGGACCGGAATTGAGATGAACCGCAAGCGTGAGCAGATCACCGTCCAGATGCATCCGCACCAGATAGTCGTCGCCAGTAAATGCGATCATCTTATATTTTTCATCAAGGCGGCTATATTTTAGCGATATCTTGAAATCGAGCATGCCATCACTCTCGATCCCGACCAGAACCGCGTCCACGCTGGTAGGACTTAAATGCGCAAAATCAAGATTGTTCTCGACGAGGTATACCGCAATCTCGCGTTTTGCCTTGGTGGTGTCCCCCCTTCGGTCAGGCGATTCCGTGGTGAACATCTCGTGCTTCCCGTCCAGCTCTGTCATCGTCCGGACCAGATACGGGAGGTCCTCGTAGTACCGGTATTTCTGCTCGAAATGAACATCGCCCGGCGGGAAATGGTAGTAGATGCGCTTTCTCATATCCATGCTCACACTTTACTCGATCACACTCTAATCAGTTCGGCATCAGAGACTCCGTCAACGCCCCGGATCTCGCCGAGCAGCGCATCAGGAACGTCCGAGTCGACATTCAGGACCATGATCGCCCGGTCATCCGTTCCGGTTTCGCTGACCTGCATCCCGGATATGTTGATCTTCTCCCTGCCAAGTATCATGCAGCAGGGACCGATGATATTCGGGTGGTTCTCGTGCCGTGAGATGATCATGTAGCTCGATGGTGCGATATCGAGACGGTATCCATCGATACTGAGTATCCGCAAGGCATCACTGATGAGCGCACCGGTGACCGATCTCGACTCGCCCCCTCCGGTAAGCGCGATCGTTATCGACTGCGGTTCCGCAGTCTCGATCGATTTGCTCTCCTTGATCTTTATCTTCCGCTCCTTTGCAAGTTCCGGAGCGTTCACATAGTTAACGCTCGGTCCCATCGACTGTGAAAGAACAGCTTTCAGTGCTGCAAGCGTAACCATCCTGATATCGGTGTCAAAGATCGCACCAGAGTATTCGATCTCGATTTCATCGAAACTACGCATCAATTGGGCACACATACCCCCGAGCGTCTCTGCAACGCCGATATACGGCGCAACCACGCTCATGGCGTCGGACTGGATCTGCGGCAGGTTGATCGCGCTCGTTACAGACTCGCCCCGGAGAGCAGAAAGCACCTGATCTGCGACATCGACCGCAACCGCAACCTGCGCCTCCGCTGTAGACGCCCCGAGATGCGGCGTTACGATCACACGATCCAGATCAAGAAGCTGGCTTCCTGTCGGCGGCTCGTTTACGAAGACATCGAGTGCGGCACCTGCTATCTGGTTTTTATTGACCGCCCGCACGAGCGCATCCTCATCTATGACCCCGCCGCGTGCGCAGTTGATGATCCTGACGCCGGGCTTCATCATCTCGAACTGGGAGTCGCTGACCATGCCTCTGGTCTCATCGGTAAGTGGCGTATGCACTGTTATGTAGTCGGACTTCTTAAGCACGGTCTCGAGGTCTACGAGTTCGATCCCGAGTTCCTTTGCACGCTGTTTTGGTATGAACGGATCATAAGCGATGATTTTCATCTCAAGACCTTGCGCACGTTTCACAACCCCGATTCCGACCCTTCCGAGCCCGATCGTGCCGAGAACCTTTCCGCGAACCTCGCTTCCTGTGAACAATTTGCGCTCCCACTTGCCAGCCTTTAACGAGGCGTTCGCCTGCGCCACATTCCTTGATAGCGCAAGCATCATCGCGATCGTGTGTTCTGCTGCCGAGATCGTGTTCCCTTCGGGCGTATTCGCAACGATTATGCCTTTCCTCGTCGCTGCCGGTACATCGATGTTATCGACGCCGACTCCAGCCCTGCCAACGATCTTGAGGCGGTCTGCTACATTTATAATTTTTTCTGTTACCTTTGTCCCGCTTCTGATCACAAGAGCATCGTACCCTGGTATGATGCTTACGAGTTCGTCCTCAGAAAGACCGGTATTGACATCCACGTCATGCTCTGCCTTGAGTATCTCCAAACCCTCATCTGCGAGGGGATCGCTTACAAGAATTTTCACTATAGATTACCTCCATCGATAAGTTATGATGTGTCTGTGATCTCATATCTTAAAATGTATGTGGTGTATCATCGACGATTTTGTGAAGGGGTATAAAATTATTGGCATATAATTGGTTGGGTGACTCTCGGCAGGGCTGCCTCAGGGGCTCTGCAAGACCTGTGACCCAAGGTTCACCGATCCTTCCTGCCTTTCTCAAAGACCGAAGGAAGATGTACCAGATACCTCCCGTCCTCCTTCATAGACATGATGATCTCTTCCCGCTCGAGCAGCGATTCGAGATTCAGTTCATAAGACCCCTTCTCCAGGATGCGGATAGATTCAACCTCCATATCAGGCACCGTCTTCTTCCCCCCTTCTACCTTATCCGACTGCATCCCGGAGTCCGTTGCGTCTTTCGTATCGATATCAGTAGCATCCCCGGTCGCAGGTTTTGCTGGCACGTACAGAAACTTGTTCCACCCACAATTCGGGCAGCCATTTAAGATATCGACTGAACCGTCCTCAAATATCTGTTCGCAGTTGGTGCACTTGTGGGGCATATCTGTTATTCTGTCCTCATGGGTATTCTTTTTATCTATCGTGTATTTTTTAGATGGCGCATTGGGAACATTATAACAAGAGAATAGCACACATCAGAACCACAGCACCTGCCAACGCTAGCGGTACGGTATAGTACCTCAACGTTTCTTTCATGCTCGAATCCTGCTTAACCAGCCAGAAATATGGATCGCTCACATAAGAGAAGATGAATGTCCCGGCACAGATCATAAACACCGTTTCCATACCTGCAAGATCCTTCACCAGACTGGCAGTGACGATGGCTGTGACAACCCTCGAACCCTGCGCGGTCTGGATGAAGATTGCGATCAGAAACGGAGA
>JAUWGA010000184.1 GCA_030606635.1 Methanosarcinales archaeon | reverse complement strand
GAAGGTTTGGTCATTGAGGTGGTTTTCGGCATCGTTGTTGCGGCGATCGGGGATTGCCTGAGCGCAAGCATCTAACGGCGTCAGTGTTGACGTTACTAGTGAGATTATCAAAGGAAGGTGTACGAGAATCATGACGAGATTTTCACTGGAAAAAGAGGATGTACTGGACAAGAAAGAAATTAAAAATATTATATTTGAAGTGGTGAATAATAAATGAAGATATTTATAATTTCGCCTGCAGAAAAAGCGATAGACTTTAGAAAGTATGGTGGAACCGAACTTGTTGTAGGCGATCTGGCAACAGAGCTCTGCAAATTCGATGAGGTAGAGGAGGTTGCTGTTGCATGTTGCAAAGGTTCGATCTTTCCTGCGAACCTACCGAAACTGAGGGTAATAGAGACCGTGGAGGAATCGCAGGATATGTGCCACGATTGGTTTGCGAAGGAAGAGAACGCATACCGGGTCTATGAAAAATATCTGAAGGATTATGATATCATACTCGATAATATCGGATCCGATCTTGTATACAACCACACGATAGCAGATCCTGATGCGAACATCTGCCATGTATTTCATGGAACATGTGGATGGGAGCGAGCCCCACGGATAAAAGGTGATCCATGCTTCATCGCAGCGTCCCGCGCTCAGGCGATGAACATCTCAAATCGAATAGGGATACCATGCAGGCGGATTCCGCATGGTATAAATACCAAGTTGTATCCATTCAAATCCGAGAAAGGGGAGCGCTACATGTCTGCAAACAGGATATGCCGCGATAAAGGAATTCTGGAGTTTGTTCAGTTGATGAAGGACACAGGCGCTTGTGGGGATGTCTGCGGCGAGGATCGCTTCATCGAGAGTCTGGAATACGTAGAAGAGGTGAAATCCCGATGCGGTGGCACTCAGGTTCGGTATCATGGCACCGTGTCATACAAAGAGAAGATAGAGTTTCTCCAGAACGCGAAAGCCGTGATCTCGCTTCCGATGTACCCGTTCATGGAGATATTCGGCCTTCATGCTACAGAGGCGATGTGCTGCGGAACGCCTGTGATCGCGCTCCGGAGCGGGGGCTTGACCGACCAGATAGTGGATGGTGTGACAGGTTTTCTCTGCGATGCGTTAGATGAGGTGCATGAGATCATCGTTGCCGATAAGGTAAGCGAGATCGATACTTATGAGTGCAGAAGACGCGTCGAAGAGCATTTTTCAAGGGAAGTTATGGTAAAGCGGTATCTGGAGTACTTCAGGAAGGTTCTTAAGAGGTGATATAAAATCCTGCTGGCATCCCCTAAAAAACGTGCCAGCAGGTAATATCGGTAGCGTCACCTCGTCCGTGTGCCCTCGGGATCCTGCAGCCAGCAGCCGGAATGATAGAGTTACAGGTCATTTTACATCCACACAACCACCAGTAAATACATACTGAATATGATCCCGGATCCCCACCTTGCCACATACCCGTTCACATCAGACGCCACAGCTTACGTCAGGGATCTTGAAATCCCGATCCCGGATCTCCTCGAGAAGCACGTTTACGCCCGCGCCCGCCGTCGCGGCATGGACCGGGTGATACAGGCGATCGAGGGCGGGATTAAGAGCAATACCGAAATCCCGCCCGAACTCGAACTGCTCTCCTACCCGATCGCCAGGATGATCGTATCCTGTATCGATGATGACTACCTGATCCGCAGATACGCTCTTGCTGAGGCAAAAACCGTGCACGAGTCTCTCGGAACCGAACCGCGGGATTTCTTGATAGCGATGGGGCAGGAGTTCGGGATGCACCCAACCCCGTATGATCAAGGTTTTACGATGCATTTCGCGGAGTACGTCAGGTACGCCAACCGTATGCACGCTCCCGTATGGAAACTCGTTAACAGGCGGCTCTATCATGGCTCGGTTCTGCTCTCTATGCGCGAGTTCAGGCGGCTGCTTCAGGAGGCGATCCGCGACCATATACAACAGGATCTGCCGCTTGCAGTCCCGCCTGAAATCTGCGATGCGTTATCGCGGTATGTCGATGGTGTGCGAGAGTCGCTTGGAGCGCGGAAGACTGAGTTCGAGATCGAGGGTGCGGTCGAGCCGGATGCGTTTCCGCCGTGCATCGCACACGCGATCGCGATGCTGCAGGCAGGCGCCAACCTCCCGCACTCCGCGAGATTTGCTGCCACATCATTTCTGCTGAATATCGGCATGGACGTGGACGGGATCATTCGTATCTTCGGCGGATCGCCTGACTTTGATGAAACACGGACCAGATATCAGGTCGAGCACATCTCAGGGAGCGAATACACCGCGCCCGGCTGCGATACGATGAAGACGTACGGGAACTGCACAGGCGCTGATGGGCTCTGTACGAGGATTAAACATCCGCTTAACTATTACCGGATCAAGAGACGGGGACAAGGCGTGGTGTCGAAGGCATAACGGTGGAAGTCCGTGCAATACTAAAAAGGGAGGCTAATCATGAAACCCGAAGTCGTAAAATGTGATTTTGAGAATGAGTTCTTTA
>JAUWGA010000132.1 GCA_030606635.1 Methanosarcinales archaeon | reverse complement strand
TACGATACTCTACGACAACGGCAGACCCAGATCGCCCGGAACAAACATCACTTCGCTGAGTGCTTATGTGACCGATACGGACGGTAGCATCACCGCGGTCACTATCAATCTCTCATCGATAGGCGGATCACCTGCCCAGCCGATGGAGCACGTCTCAGGGGGTCTATGGGTGGTGACCACGAACGCAACAGAGGTTGCTGCTGCTATCAATGCCCCGGACTTCACCCACCAGCTGGCTATCACTGCAACCGATGACGATGGAGGAATTAACGATTCGGTGAGCATCGAGCTGACCGTCCTTAAGAGGGGTGATGTGAACGGTGATGGACTCGTTGACAGGATGGATGCGGATCACATATCCCGCTATCTGGCAGGTCTGGAACCGGAAGCCTCGAATCCACCGGTTGTACTGGCAGGCGATGTCATAGGTGACGCTGGAGACCCGTCGGGTAACGGCGTTGTGGATCTGATGGACGCATTGTACATAGCAAGGTACACAAGCGGCATGGTAGGGGAGCCTTAACCTCCTCTCCTTCTTTTTTTTATTTCTGATACCATGACCCGGTTGATGCCGATGCGGTTCCTGTAATTACGCCTCCCGGACTGGTAGCACTGATCGGCTCGCTCATGATCGTTGCTGTGAGACGTGTGAAGAAGGATGGATGATGCGGTCTATTATTTTCCTTCGTTCATATATATATCAGGGATCGGGGGGCTCAGCGGGTCGTCGATATGATCTCATCGAAAGCGTCGAGCACATAGCGCAGATCGTCTTCTGGCAACCCATAAGTGCTCAGTTTGAAATACTTTGTGAGCCCTGACTTGATCCCGTGGATATTTCGCTTTTTAAGTTCCTTGTACAGGAAGAACCTGCCTTTCTTCGCATGTTTTGAGATCTCATAGAGAATTGGCGCCTCAAAGAAGATGAGATCGTGATTATGCGGTTTATCGCCCATCTGGATCATGCCAAGCCGCTCCATCTCTGAAGCGAACCATCTCGCCTTTTCGACCTCGCGACCCCATTCTGCCACCCGTTCCAAAACTCGTGGAAACGATGCGATCAATGTCATGATCGTTGCGCCGCGGGCTGTGCACCCGAGAAGTTCGATCTCCTTATTCTTGTTGTAGCGGGATCTCCTTAGCAAGAGGTCGTGGTACGGCTCGCTGATCCCGAGCACGCCAACAGGTCCTGATGCCGCCATCGATTTGTGACCGCTCCCGACTATGAAATCAGCGCCGAGATCCTTTGCAGCAACTGGCATGCGCCCGACTGAGTACGCGCCGTTCAGCAGCAATGGCACGTCGTACTCGCTGCAGATCGAGGATACCTTCTTCGCATCCACGATATTCCCGTAACTCCCGTCCGGATACGTCAGAACAGCAAGCACCACTTCTTCGCCCGACTTTTCTTCGAGAACATCCCTGTACCCTTCGGGATCGATCCGGTATTCGGGGCGGTCCGAGACCGGCACCAGCGATATGTCAAGCCCGGCGCGCTCTGCCGCAACAAATGACGTGTAATGCGCATTCCCATCCAGCACCACAGACCCGCCTTTCTTGGAAAGTGCATGCATCACAGCGAATATGCCCTCGCGCGCGCCGTTCGTGACCCTTGCATGATCGGTGCCGAGGAATTCCGGCAGATCCCGGTATACAAAATCGTGGATCGGCGGCTTCTTAATATCTTCGAGTTTGCCCGGGCAGAAATCGCAGACCGAGTATCCGTCGCCCCACTCTACGAGCGCCTGCCTCGCCTCAGGTGTCAGGATCCCGCCGCGCTGGAGCGGGTCGATGTTGATCGTGCCAAGTGTGCTTCGTTTGAGGGTCGGGTGTTTGGTCATATATTCTCATATCTGTACTGCAAGCACACTGAATATAAAACCAACGCGAACCGCCGCGCTCTGCCGACACGAGCGCATGAGAAAAAAAATATTGGACGTGCCGATCTCTTCAGCACATCCTATTGTGGTCTCACCACATCTGAACGTATCGGACCAGTTCCCGCTTTGCCGGAAAATTGCTCTCGAGACGTTCGACCATCTTGTGATACAGCGCTGTGATCGATGGGAAGCCCCATTGATCGTCGAGACTGTGGATAGCCCAGGCAGATGCCGCTCTCACATCCATTTTACCGCTGTTGATGAATTCCACAGCGTCTTCTGCAATCTTGTCGATGCCTTCAAGGTCGAGTTCGGTCAGCTCCGCTTTTACACCAACGGGTTCAACGTGTTCCATGTTTAATATACCTCCTTTCCGTCTGGTAATACTCCATTAAATGTTAATGGCATGAAGTATTACTAAATTTAGTAAACATGCTAATAGGTGATAAAGGTTTCTGTCCGGATGACTCTATAGATGTGCTGTCCGACCGACTGCTCCACGGACGTTACAATCGTGTCCACCCATAAGTTACTTATAATCAGCGTAGAGATGTATGCTACATAACCTATGGAGGAAATGAACGATTGAAACAGCCCTGTGTTAACATCGGCATGGTCGGGCATGTCGATCATGGAAAGACCACGCTTGTCAGCGCGCTGTCCGGAGTATGGGCAGATCAGCACAGCGAGGAACTGAAGCGAGGAATATCGATACGGCTCGGGTATGCAGACGTCACATTCAGGCGCTGCCCGAACTGTGAAGAGCCACAATGTTATACTGTTGAGAAGAAATGCCAGCATTGTGGCGCTACGACTGAAGAACTGCGTACCGTCTCGTTTGTCGATTCGCCGGGTCACGAGACGCTGATGGCGACAATGCTCTCCGGAGCAGCGATCATGGATGGCGCGGTGCTCGTGATTGCAGCGAACGAACCCTGCCCGCAGCCGCAGACGAGCGAACATCTGATGGCGCTCGATGTCATCGGGATCAAGAACATCGTGGTCGTCCACAATAAACTCGATCTCGTCTCGAAACAGGAGGCGGTCGAGCATTATAACACTATAAAGGAGTTTGTCAAGGGTACGGTTGCAGAGAACGCCCCAATAGTCCCGATATCTGCACAGCAGAAGATAAACATCGATCTTTTGATCCAGGTACTCGAAGACGCGATTCCGACACCGGAACCTGATCCTGACAAACCATCCCGCCTCATCGTTGCGCGATCGTTCGATGTCAACCGACCCGGGATACTTCCTGAGAAGTTGACAGGCGGCGTTATCGGTGGCACGATCTCGGAGGGCAGCTTGCATGCCGGTGATGATATCGAGATCAGGCCCGGACGGCGTGTTGAGCAGATCGGCAGCGTCAGCTGGGTGCCGATTACGACGCGCATCACAAGCATCATCGCAGGCGGAAAAAAGAAGAAGAAGGCAACCTCCGGGGGACTGCTTGCGATCGGCACAACGCTGGATCCGGCGATGACCAAGAGTGACCGGCTAACCGGGCAGGTTGCAGGCAAACCCGGCACGTTGCCGCCGACATGGGAGGATTTTAGTATGCGAACCACCCTCCTCAAATGGGTTGTCGGATCGAGCGACAAAGCAGAGGTCGAGCCGATCTGCGCAACCGAGCCGCTGATGTTGAGTGTTGGGACCGCAACCACAGTGGGCATCGTGACAGGCGCACGCGGCGATGTGGTCAGGGTCACGATGAAGCGACCGGTATGCGCTGAGATCGGATCAGGGGTTGCGATATCGAGGCGGATTGGAGCCAGATGGCGTCTGATCGGGATGGGCGAACTGGTCGAATGAAAATAATCCTCGACACCAATGCACTGATGGTGCCCGCGGAGTTTGGTGTCGATATCTTTTCAGAACTTGCAGCACTCGGTTTTGATGAGTGGATCGTCCCGCCCGGGGTGGCGCGCGAACTTGAAGGGATCGCGTCCCGCGGCAGAGGTAAGGGCAGGGGCGCTGCCCGTGTTGCGCTAGCCCTCATGGACCGATGCCGGACGATCGAGACAGAGGGGACTGTCGGAAACGTGGACGATTCGATCGTAGAACTTGCGGTCGAGATGAAGGTTGCTGTTTTCACCAACGATGCTGAACTGAAGGGAAGGTTACGAGAGGGGGGCGTGAAGGTCGTGTATCTGCGGCAGCGGAGTTATCTCGCCTCTGTTCCGTGAGTTTTTGGGATGGCGCGGGTGCGGGCGATGCGCTTCGAAGGGCTGGGTTTAAAGACGGTTATGCAGAACGTTGCTCAGGATTTCAAAAGATCAGAAAAGATAGATGCGTGGAAAACTATTCTCTCGTCCACTTTATTCATCGGGCGGCGGAACTGTGCCCACTATACAAAATCCAAATATACTGGTGAGGTGGTATAAGATATGATGATATCCAAAAACGATAAGCTTCTGATATTAAAATACGCAAAAAAATACAAATTGACAAGAGTGATACTTTTCGGCTCATCCAGAGAAAGAGCAGACGCGAACGACATAGACATTGGCGTAATCGGGCTGGCGCCTGAATCATTCTTTGATTTTTGCTGGGAACTGTATAGAGATCTATCCAAGCCACTGGATGTTATCGATTTAAGTAAAGATTGTTTATTTAATAAACTTATAAAACGAGATGGAGTAGTGCTGTATGGTTAGCATAGAAGAGAAGATCCATGCTGAAATGGAGAATATCGCAACGGTTCTGACTGAAATAGAGCGGGTAAAATATATACCCCACAAAGAACTCGTGGTTCTTGTAGGGATAGGCGCATATCTTCAAAATATCTACACCGGGATGGAGAATATTTTGAAACAATTATTGTTACACAATGAGATACCAATACCCAACACACCCACATGGCACAAGGATCTGTTGAATCTGGCTGTTGAGCATAACCTCGTAACAATGGAAACCGCAGATAAAATGGGCAAGTATCTATTTTTCCGCCATTTCTTCGCACATTCGTACGGTTTTATTCTGGATGAAACAAAATTAGATCCTCTGATGGATAACATCTCTAACACTTATTCTGAGTTCAAAGAGGAGATAGTTGATTATCTCACAAAAATTGAAGAATGAATCAATACAAGTTTCATATAGCTCGTATAAATCTCCTTTGAGGAACTTCAGACACGCTCGGAACGATAAGAAAGGAACATAAAGAGATATGAACGATCCATCACATCTGGCGCGCTGCGCACAACTTGCAATGGTTCTCGAAGTCGCTGCC
>JAUWGA010000055.1 GCA_030606635.1 Methanosarcinales archaeon | reverse complement strand
TGGTGCTCCAATCTCGAAGGGAGCTCATCGCGCGGGATATCGAGCCACTGTTCATACACGTCATTGCCAAGACCCTCGCCGCATTCAGCGACAAGGATGATCGCCCCGCCATCCTTAACGGCATTTTTCGCATTTTCGAGTGCTTTCTGGGATTGATACAGATTTATATCCTTCGGCATCCCACCAGGAGACGTTATCACGATATCGGCAGTCTCTGTCCGGATCCGGTACATCTGGTCCGCATAAGAAACCCCTGCACGATGCGCTTTTATGGGATCGCCAGAAACGACTGCGACGATCTCCTTCCTGCTGTTTAATACTGCGTTTAATATGAATTCTGATATATGCGAAGCCCCTTCCTCGATATCCTGACGCACCGGGCTATCGGCTCTCCCGGATACCGCGTCAGGGTGGATCATGAGCGCATGGTTCTTCCTGATGCTTGCAATCGATGCGACTCCCGGAAGCAGCGACTTAAGCCCGCCTGAGTATCCCGCGTAGTAATGAAACTCGATGCTGCCTGTGCATATCACGGCATCCGCATCGAGAACGGGCGCAAATATCTCAACCGGCGTTCCCCTGCTCGTAACCCGGACGCTTCTGCAGTTGTCGGGATCATGGTCGATACACGATATGCGGCTGTAGATCTCATCGCCGACAATCTCCCTCTGTTCAGCCTCGGTATGTTTTCTGTGCGATCCGGTCGCAAATACGATCTCGATATCGGAATCAGGGATTCCCATGTCGTTGAGATGCGAGATAAGCGGCGGCAGGAGTTTCTTTGTCGGGGTGATCCTGGTGATGTCGTTTGCGATGATCGCAATACGATCCCCCGCATGTACGAGATCTGACAGATGGCGTCCTACCGGATGGGTGAGTGCATCAACGATCGCGGATTCCTCATCATCGACCGCGGGGAGTTCCTGCGGCTCGATGATGCCTGCAAGGTTCCTGTCCGGCACTTCGACAGAGACACTTCCGTTCCCATATGGCAGCGATATCTTCATCGAGATTGTTGGTGGGTTCTGGGGATTTAAATGTTGGCTTGACCGGACGCAGGTATCCGGGAAAGCTTGTCATTCTCTCTTTTATCAGGAACTGCCATTCCTCTACCTCGCATCTTCGTTACGTATCCGTATCGGTATCTTTCTCATGTAACACCCATCCAGACGAATCTATTTTTCCGTTTGGCAGTACAACTATTGTCCCATCGTCTATCTTTAAGCGCGTTTTTCTGAGCGTGACATCAATAATCACCCCTCTGTGTTTCATCGTCTCAATTTCCTCGCCGATGTTGAAGTGCCGGTCTACTAAGAGGAATATCCCTGCCACCGCATCACCTAAAGCATCTTTGATTGCCAGGGCGACAGCGAGCCCAACCAAAACTGATGCACCCATAAGCGGCATGAAAATCTCTTCTAATTTCAGTTCATTTACGGCATACATCAGAACAGCGAACCACATGCCATAGACTACGATTCTTCGCAAGAGGTTCTGCGCATCCAAAGGCAGACCGGTGGTGCTTAAGAATCTCCTGATAAGTTTTTTAGTTAGACTAATTACAAAGAAAGCGACTACCAATATCAGTATCACTTCCGAATATGGCAGAATCGCCTGGTAAAAACCCGATATATCCACTGTAGTCATCTATGTTACCTCATCTATGTTACCTATCATATCCCATCTATCCTACCCAATTGTTTTTCTGACGCTTCCAGTTGCCAAACCCCGTACTTGGTACAGAGCCCACGCAGGGCAATTTCATGCCGTTTATCGCACCGTCCACGCCGGCAGATTCGTCCGCAGTCAGTTCAACAGCGGTACTGCCATCTGCTACCAGATCGCATCACCCCATGCCATGATCACTACTGACATGATACTTAAGCATGGCGGTTCTTTGCATGACAACTGACAACCCAGACCCTCCACAACCTTTTTCTACAGACGATAACAGATGAACACATTCCAACGGCGTATGAACCGGCATAACGGTTTGAACATGACTTATATGTGAGATATGTGAGTCTTGGAGGAAGCGAATGAGCAAAACAAACTATAAAAAGACAAATCCGCGGATTATATCCCTGGTAGAGGATCTGAAATCCAGATCACGCGAGAACGACGCCCCGATCTGGCGAGAGATCGCAAAGCGCATGCAGAGTCCGAAGAGAAATTATGCAACCGTGAATGTGAGCCGCATCAACAGGCATACCGCTGTCGGCGAGACCATCGTCGTGCACGGCAAGGTGCTCGGCGCAGGCGAGATAGACCATCCGGTGGCAGTGGGTGCTTTCGATTTCAGCGATGGCGCACGGTCAAAGATCACAGATGCTGGCGGGGAATGCCTCACGATCGAGGAACTGGTGGCAAGAGCGCCCACCGGATCAAATGTGCGGATAATCAGGTGATTTCATGAATACAGTAATTATCGATGCAGATGGGTTGATTCTTGGCAGGCTCGCAAGCGTTGTCGCCTCAAGATTGTTAAGCGGCGAGACCATTGCGATCACCAATGCCGAACGCGCTGTGGTGTCAGGGACCAAGACCACCACGTACAGGGAATATAAGGAGCAGGTGGACAAGGGATCAACAGAAAGCGGTCCGTACTTCCCGTCGAGACCGGATCAGATCATGAAACGGACGATCCGCGGAATGCTCCCGCACAAACGGATGCGTGGACGCGACGCAATGTCGAGACTGCGCGTGTACGTAGGCACTCCTGCAGAACTGGCAGGATCGGACGCGGATACGATACCTGAAGCGAGTATGACGAGGTTGGGAACGATCAAATACATCAAACTCGGCGAAGTTAGCACGAAACTGGGTGTTAATGTACGTTAAAATCCCACAGGACCGGATTGGCGCAGTGATCGGACCGAAAGGCGTCACCAAACAAGCGCTCGAGGAGCTCTCAACCGCGACGCTGGATATCGACAGCGAATCCGGCAATGTACAGGTTCTCTCACCAGAGGACCCCTTGCAGGGTATGCGGGCGGTCGAGGTCATCTCGGCAATCGGGCGGGGTTTCAGCCCTGAGCGGGCTGTCAAACTGTTCGGTGATGAGCTTCTCATATACGATGTGATCAATATACCTTCTGACACGCCAAAGATACTGACACGCGTCAGGGGCAGGATCATCGGCACCGGCGGGAAGACAAGGGCGCTAATCGAGAATATAACTCATGTCGACCTCTCGGTCTACGGAAAGACCGTGGCGATCATCGGGTATCCTGAGCAGGTGCATGTCGCAAAGACCGCAGTCGAGATGCTGATCGATGGTGCACCGCACTCTGTTGTGTATGGTTTCATGGAGAAGAAGCGGCGGGAACTTACTGCGAGAGGACTCGAGTATTATTAAACCACTGAACCATGTCCGGAAACACATTCGGAACAGTATTCCGCGTAACAACTTGGGGCGAGAGTCATGGACCCGCAATCGGCGTCGTCGTCGATGGCTGCCCGTCAAAGATGCCTCTCTGCGAAGCGGACATCCAGAAGGAACTCGACCGCCGCCGCCCCGGGCAGAGTGATATCTCAACTCCTCGCAAGGAAGAGGACGCTGTCGAGATTCTTTCAGGAGTATTTGAGGGAACGACTACCGGAACGCCGATATCGATGATCGTCTGGAACAGGAACGTCGATTCGTCCCCTTACGAGCGACTCAAAGACACGCCGCGTCCCGGGCACGCGGATTACCCGTATGAGGTCAAGTACGGGATCAGGGACTACCGCGGCGGCGGGCGTGCATCAGCGCGGGAGACTGTGGGAAGGGTTGCCGCCGGAGCTGTTGCAAAGAAGATGCTTGCAGAGGTAGGAATCGATGTGGTTGCGCACGTAATAGAACTCGGCGGCATCAGAGCCTGCGAATGTGAGATGACGCCATCAGAGATCAGGGAACGGATCGAAGAGACGCCGGTTCGGTGCGCTGATCCGGATGCCGCGGCGCGGATGGTCGAACTGATCGGAAAGGCGCGTGAACAGAAAGACAGCATCGGCGGTATCGTCGAGATCATAGCTACAGGTGTGCCTGCTGGCATCGGGGAGCCGGTCTTTGACAAGCTGGATGGCGACCTTGCGAAGGCGTTGATGAGCATCGGCGCAGTAAAAGGCGTCGAGATCGGCGCTGGTTTTGGGTGCGCCACCATGCGGGGAAGCGAAATGAACGATGCGTTTCTGGTATCGGATGGAACTGTAGTTCCGGAGACGAATAACGCTGGCGGCATTCTTGGCGGACTCTCAACAGGCGCGCCGATCGTGTGCAGGATCGCAGTGAAACCGACGCCATCCATCGCAAGTCTCCAGAAGACCGCGGATATCAGGACGATGTGCGGGACCACGATCACGATACAGGGGCGGCACGATCCGACGATTCCGCCCAGAATGGTTCCTGTTGCCGAGGCGATGGTCGCTATCGTGCTCGCGGATCACCTGCTTCGAGACCGCGGATCAAAATCCCGAAATAGTTTCTGCTGAACAGAGCATATCACGGGGATTAAAGCATGGAATTCAACCGCGGAGGACGCAGAGACCGCGGAAACTCTGTTACGAAAAAATTTTTAATGATAAAAGAGGAAACTCATTAGGAGGGTCACTTGATGACGGAAAAATCAGAAATAGATATAGAAGTTTTGGAGGAGGCCTACAATCGTGGGTCTGATTATTTGATGCGGTATGCCTGTGCCCCTGGTGTTTTTGCTGCGGTTATGGACACTCTGGGCTACGAAGATGATCCTGCGGTTGATGACGTTTGGAAAGCTGCCATAGGTTTTGTCGGTGGAACTGGCAACATGGCTATTGGAACATGTGGTGCCATGGCTGGTGCCGCTATGGCAATAAGCTATAGTTTCGGCCTTACAAAGGAGGAACCCGAGGACATGATGAAGATGCTCAACGTCACCAGTGTGGTTGCTGAGGTGGGTAAAAAGATGCAGGAGAAATACGGTCACATAACATGTCAGGAGGTTCAGTTCCATCTCTTGGGAAAATCCTACAGATTCACCAATCCTGAGGCTATGCAAGAATTTATGAGTCTATCGCGTGCGCATCCTGCCTGCAAAGAAGTAACCGGAGACCTTGCCAGATGGACCGTGAAGGAAATTTTGGAACACAATCCACATTTTTCCAAACGAAAACAAAAATGAGACAAAACCTAATTCCTTACAACTTCAGAACATGTACGCACACGCGCGCATTCCAAAATTTCTGATTTACTTTTAGGTAAAATATTGTTAACCTTAAAAGTAATTATTATAGAAGATGACAAAAAAAGCTCTGCGTCCTCCGCGGTTATTTTTCTTGCCAGAAAACCTGAGAATCGTAATCAGGAGATCAATCAATACACCGAAGTAATTACGGATATTCGATCTGATCCGGTGGCGGAGTCATTGCAACATGCCCGCGAACGATGGATCTGAAGCGTTCTCACTTCACGGGTTCCTCATCATCCTCGTCGCAGCCATTGCATCCAACATCACAGACTGTGCAGCCAGACCCGCGCTTGGTTCCGGTCTCCGAGTCCAGCACCCGCGTGGCATAAGCGAGCACGGTCGCGTTCGAGAGCGTGCCAGCGATCAGGATCGCATCAAAGATCTCTTCCTTTGACAACCCGAGTTTCTCTGCGACGCGGATATGCATTTTTAGGCAGTGATCGCACCTGACCGCAGCAGATACGCCTATTGAGATCAGTTCAACCGTCTTCGGGTCGAGACGTTTGAACTCCCGTATGATCGCGCTGTCGTAGAGAATCTTTGGAACCAGTAGTTCCGGAGTCTCCTTCATAAACTGCAGGATGTATGGTATCTCGCCGTAGTACTTCTCAACGCTCTCAAGCAGTTCCTCAGTCGCCTCCTCAGGATCCATCCTCATGATCCTCTGAATCTTCTCAATGTCCATTCGTGCCTCCTGACTCCGATCCTAACGTCTAAATAACGAAACCGGTCACCGATTTCGGTAATATTCTTATTAATATATAATCACGTACCCCTGACGGCAGCACCGTTGCGATCTCGCGTAGGGTAACACCCTCCTCGAATGTTATATTCTCGATAGCTTCCTTATACTGCGGATAAGACAGTTTTACGCGGGCACCCATGAGTTGCAGCGTGATAGGGGATGGAGAGAGGGATTCATTGATTTTTGGAATCTGTTCCTTGATCTCCTTCATGATGCGTGCCGGCTGGGTGGTCAGTGGATCCTTTGATATCTCAACCCGATGCTCATCGAGGGTTTTGCCAACAGTCTCGACCAGCCGATCAAGAGCGTCAAGTTCGCTTTCACCTTTCAGCCGGTGCGCGATTCTTCCAAGATGCCCGACATAGTCTGTCGCATACACCGGTGGCTTTTGAAGTTCTGGCGTACCTGTGATGATGCAGGGCACGTCGAGATCCTTGTAGAGGACGTACTTCTTGTTTATCAGGCAGTCTTCGAAGTTTCCAAGCGTAAAGACCGCAATATCGTGCTCGTTGATCAGTGCACGTTCTTTTGCAGATATCTGCGCAACCCGCCGCCCGACACCTCTTGCAAGCCCAATCAGCGTCGTGTTTGCTCCAAACCTGCGCATATACTCTGCCACATCACAAGAATGGTGCGGAAGATGATGGTACGCCAGTGTTGGCGCGATCACGATAATGTCTGTGCCTGTAAGCGGCGCTCTCGTGATCTTGGCGCGGAGTTCCTTTGCCAGATCTTCGAGCATGGATATGTCTTCGTGCGGGCAGAGCATCTGGATCATGACCTCGGTCTGCATGAAATTGGTCTGGAGGACATATCCGCCGAGATCCTCTATGAGTTCGATGACAAGGTTATGTTTGAAGACGCCGCCCTCATACATGATCGGTTCAAGCATTATAAATCCTCCTTCAGTTGATCCATTATATCCTCAGCTTTTTTGATCCACTCGGGCTTTATAGAATCCTCTGATGCCACAAATAACATCTCCGAGCCGGTTGAAACGTGATGCCGCACCCGAAAACCCTCTGGTGTGATCCGGAGCAGCGCATCGGCAAGTCTCGACTCGATCTCCCTGCGCGGATCCGCGATGACCACGTCTGCAAGCTTTTCTGCAACTTCGTCCTTGTCTTCGGTGTCTATCGTTATCACTTTCTTCTCTGGCTGCGAGACGTTCTCGCGTCCGTACTCGATCCAGAGAATGTTTAAGAGCGTCGAGACATGCTCTTCGTTAGTGAGTTTCAGCTCCACCTGTTTAACACTCGGCGCACCTGTCGAGATATCTGCCATATCCTTGACATAGACCGGTGGAATGCCGGTTCTTATCAGCGCACAGAAGATGAAAACCGGTTCAGAAGGATCGATCCATATCCACAGGCGCCCCAATACGGTGGTGAGTTCCAGATCAGCAAGTACGTCGCGGATCACTGATTCATAAGATTCGGCGCCGGCTCTATCCGGAGACTCGACCCTGAACACTTCGAGCGGCTTCATGGCACTTGTCACTCCTCGATGAAGCCCGATGATAGGAGAGCGGAGCCGACAGCGCCGATCAACTGCGCATAAGGCGGCACGATCACCTCTACTTGCAGCAGTTCGCGCATCGCTTGCGGTAGCCCCTCGATGAGTGCCGTGCCTCCGACCATGATCACTGGCTCACGCACCTCAATCTCCTGGAGTTGCTGCTCAAAGACCTGCTCTGCCACGCTGTAACAAGCCGCCGCCGCGATATCCGCGTGACGCGCCCCCTTCGATAGCGAGTTCACAAGACTCTGGATGCCGAATACGATACAGTAGCTGTTCATCGAGATCTCGGATGCCATACCTGCAAGCGCAAGTTTGCCAAGTTCGGTGATGTCAACGCCAAGACGCTTTGCAGTCATCTCAAGGAAGCGCCCTGATGCGCCGGCACAGATCCCGCCCATCGTAAAGATTCCCGGGATTCCATCCTGCACCGATATCGCCTTGTTGTCCATCCCGCCGATATCGATTACGGTCGCTGCGCCCTTCTGCCGGTCAGCAAGGTAGACCGCGCCTTTTGAGTTCACTGTGATCTCTTCCTGGACCAGATCGGCATTGAATGACTTTCCCAGTATGAATCTGCCGTATCCGGTCACCCCGATCGCCTGAACCGCATCCCTTTCGATTCCGGATTCCTTAAGAGCGATTGAGTAAGCCTCTTCCGCGCTCTCCAGCACATCGGTGGAACTGACCCATCCGAATCCGAGAATCTCGTTGTCTTGCATGATCACCGCCTTTGTGGTGGTCGATCCTGAGTCGATTCCAGCTGTAAGCCCGGACTGTTTCTCGCGTGCAAGCAGACTGCGCCTCTTTGCGATGGTTGACAGTGCCTCCATCCTTGTGAGAAGCGTGTCTGCGGTGGTGCGTTCGGTATAAGAGTAACTGATCACAGGAAGCCCTGATTTATCATGGATGTACCTGCGAATCTCGTTTCTGACGAGCGCGCCCTCTGCGCACCTGAAACAAGTCCCGATGAAGACAGCATCGGCGGTGGTGCGTCCCTCGACAATCGAGATTGCGCGGGCAAGCATCAGTTTAAGGTCGGGACTCGTCACCTTGAGCCCAAACTTTGCTTCTGCCGCCTCCACTTCCTCGAGATCGATGTCCGGGAAGATAATTTTTGCGCCAACCCGCTCTGCTGCCGATTCGATCTCTCCTTGAATTCCTGTGTATTCGGAACCACAGGATATCTGCGCGACCTCGATTTCATTCATTCTTTGCCTCCTTACCATCTCCAAGTCCATTTAAGAACTCGGATATCTGGTACACAAAATTCTCCGCCGCATCATCAGATGTCGGATAATTCAGTTCGAGAATCGGGATACGTTTTGCGCGTATCAGGAACCCCACAAGTTCGCTTGTCCGCTGGCAGCCCATACACCCGAACCCGATCGGCGCGTCTTCGACAAGGATTGCCGCCTCTGCCGCCTCAAGTAGCGGATCCAGAAGCGACATGCGCCCGCGCACACCGGCAGGCACCTCGACAGCAGCGTACTTAAGCCCGATCTTCGGATCCTCAGGCGTGATATTAAGCGGCGGCGAGTCGATTCCTACTGTCGTGACCCTCTTCCTGATCTCCTGCATGACCGCAAGCGGTTTGTGACCGAAACGCTCGACCAGATCGTACAGGATCAGACTGTTGCTTGGATAAATGAATATATTCGCCATGTTTCACCTTGTTGATATGGTATGATCGATTTTGGTATATGGATATGTCTGGAATCATAGGAACTAAAATAGTTTGCGGTTCATCGAGGATGTCATATTACATGGATATGGAGTTGAAAGATATGTTTGTTTTTGATTTTGGATGATATAACAATGGCTTTAAGGGGTCGTAATCTTCTATAGCACAGGATCTTAACACCAGATGGCGACAGCCTCGATGCGGGGTTGTCAACCATTTTCATACTCATGAGCACCTGCACGGGGTAGGGAGGTTTTTATTGAATGGGTGCATATAATCTATATGCATAATTGAGGGGATTTTATGCAGGCAAAACAAGCAATAATCCTGTCGGCAGTCGATATTGCAGAACGCATCGACGCATCTGCTATAATACTCCCGGATTCGTACACTTCCGAACGTGCCGGGATGGAGACTGAGATTCCGGTCGTGGTTATTCCGAGGCAGGCATCTGATCTGCTGTACCAGATCATCCCGAACCACGTTGAAAAGGAAGAGGTTGTTCTCCATGAGCGTATCCAGGAGATCGCTGTCGCGGGGTATCTGGAAGGCGCGATAAGTGGAGCGATCGTCGGGGTGATCGATGGTCCCCATTTTGATTCGATTATTGTATACGATCCAAGAAATAGTTATGCAGTAAAATCGCTGCAAGAACGCGAGGGATTGGCAAATTCGAACGCGTTCCGTGCAGTTATGAAACTCGCGCTCGAACTCGCGCTCGAAGGAAGAGAAGGAAGACACATCGGCACCGCTTTCATCATCGGGGATGAAAGAAGTGTTCTGCGCGCCTCGCACCAACTCCTGTTAAACCCATTCAAAGGACACGACCAGCATGACCTGATAATCACGGAACGGGACAACTGGGAGACGTTTAAGGAGTTTGCGCAACTGGACGGCGTTTTTGTGATCTCTGGCGACGGGGTCGTCTGCGCATCAGGCAGGTATCTCGATGTGGATGCTAGGTCGGTGCGCATCCAGCAGGGTCTTGGCGGACGACATGCAGCATCAGCAGCTATCACCGCTGAAACCGATGCGGTTGCGGTCGTCGTCTCCGAGTCAGG
>JAUWGA010000182.1 GCA_030606635.1 Methanosarcinales archaeon | reverse complement strand
CCAAAAACGCATCACCCGCTCGTAAGTCACAGCATAACATCACGCATTCTCTCAAGAGCACGCACGATATCTGATTCGCTTGTCGCGTACGATATCCGCAGGTGCTCTCTGGCTTGTTCGCCGAATGCGGATCCCGGCACCGTTATCACGCCTCTGCTCGCAAGTTCCGATGCGACACGATCACCATCACCAACCCGCGGGAAAGCATAGAACGCGCCAGCAGGGGTCGGGCACTCGACACCCATCTCACGAAGTCCGTTTAGCAGGATGTCCCGCCTTGCTCTGAACGTCTTTCGCATATCCTCCACACAGTCCTGCAAACCCGTGATCGCCGCAAGCGCTGCTGCTTGTGCGACTGAGTTCGCACATGCCTGCACATACTGGTGCACCTTGTGAAACTGCTCGATGTACTCCATCCTCGCTGCGAGGTACCCGAGACGCCAGCCGGTCATGGAATATGTCTTTGATGCAGCGTTTACTGTAACTGCATTGTCTGTGAACTCCGCAGGACTTGCGTGCTCGCCTTCGTAGATGAAAAACTCATAGACCTCGTCAGATATAATCGTGAAATCATAATCCTCTGCAAGCTCGGCAAACGCCTGTATCTCCTTTCGCGACTGGACGGATCCGCACGGGTTTGACGGCGAGTTCACAATGAGAACCTTCGTATTTTTTGTGATATGCTCAGCCACCACATCGGGATCGAGGACGAGACCTACGAGCGGAACGCCGAGCACCCTGCCGCCTGCGATGCGTGAAAGCGCGCTGTACGAGACAAAACCAGGATCAGGGATTAAAACATCATCCCCCGGCTCAACCAGTGCTTGCAGGGCTATGTGGAGCGCCTCACTTGCGCCAGAGGTAACTATGACCTCATCAGGGCTGACAGAGATGTTGTTGTCACGCAGGAACTTTTCAGAGAGCGCGTTTCTAAGTTCCGGGATGCCTGCGCCCGGCGTGTATTTAGTATGACCGCTCCTGATTGCGTCCATCGCAGCATCGCAGATATGACCCGGTGTCGGGAAGTCCGGCTCACCGAGTCCGAGATTGATACTGTCTGTGCCTGCCGCCTCAAACATCTTCCGGATGCCGGAGATGTCGATCTCTGAAACCCGGTCTGTAAATGATCTCAATTGTTTGCACCTCTCCTCTTCGGTTTCTGATCCCTGGTAGCTTCCCGCGTTTGCAACCTACCCTGCCCGCAGAACTCCTCTTGCAGCAAGCACCCCGGTTGCGGCGGCATTTACGATGTCTCTTGAAAGCCCGGTACCATCGCCCGCGGCAAAGAGATTTTTGACACTGGTCTCCATCTTCCGGTCAACATCGACCTCCATCGCATAGAACTTGATCTCTGGCGCGTAGAGAAGCGTTGAATCGGACGCTACCCCCGGTATGATCTCGTTTAGTACCTCAAGCCCTTCGATGATATCCATCACGATCCTGTGAGGAAGCGCCATCGAGATATCGCCGGGTGTCACGTCTTTGAGCGTGTTTATGACCTGATTTCTCGAAATCCTATCCTCAGTCGATCTCCTTCCCCTCCGAAGGTCGCCCATGCGCTGGAGTACCGGTTTTCCGCCTCCGATGGTGGTTGCGAGTTTTGCGATCGAGATGCCGTATCTCGTTGTATTCTCGATTGGGTGTGTGAGACCGATCCTGACAAGGAATGCGAAATTTGTATTTTCAGATTTCTTGTTCTTCATAGAGTGCCCGTTCGTGGCTATGAATCCGGGATATTCCTCTTTGACGACAAAACCATTTGCGTTTGTGCAGAATGTCCTTACAAAGTCGTCATACCGCTTGGTATGGATGTGGAACTTTGGATCGCGGTTGATGCGTGTGACCGGATCCATGATGATAGCGGGCACCTCAACACGCACACCGACATCGATGCTTCCGTAACTGGCAGCGATCCCGTGCTTATCAACCATCTCATCTACCCAGTTTGCACCGATCCTGCCGGGTGCTGCGATCGCGTATCCTGCCGTGATGGTCATGCCGTCGCTGAGAACAACTCCCTTGCACTCGTTATCGCTGATGATAAGGTCAGATACCTCGGTATTCAGCAGAAACTCGATCCCCCGCTCTACAAGACTCTCCTTGAAGTTACTGATGACTTTCGGAGCATTATCTGATCCGATGTGCCGCTGTGGTATGTTGATGAATCGCGCCCCAACTGATGCAGCACGCCGCTTCAGCCGCTCCACAACTCCACCATTCGGATCGCTGATCACGTCGGGCGCTCCATACTTGAGAAAAACCTCATCCACATGACGAACGACCTCCCATGCCTCTTCCTTGCTGCCGGTCAGCGTGGCGAGATCCCCTCCGATATCAGGACGCAGATTCAGCGTGCCGTCAGAGAACGTTCCCGCGCCGCCGACCCCACACATGATGCCGCATGGCGTGCAGTGCACGCACACGCTGCTTCGTTTCATCGGACAAGCGCGCTCATCGATATCCTGCCCGCTGTCGATCACCAGCACACGAAGATCGGAATCTGCCAGTTCGTCTGCTGCGAACATGCCAGCGGGACCTGCGCCGATGATCACTACGTCATAGTCATTGGTCATCACATCTTGTATGGCAGGAGGATATATATCTGTGATGGTGGGGTCGGTCCGGGCGCTGGTG
>JAUWGA010000119.1 GCA_030606635.1 Methanosarcinales archaeon | reverse complement strand
GGCAGGAGCGGATGAAAAAAGCACTGATACTAAACGCCATAAACCCAAAGATCGGGGGCGTTTTAATAAGAGGCGAAAAAGGGACAGCGAAGTCGACAGCGGTTCGGGCTCTTGCAGAACTGCTTCCCGAGATTGAGGTGGTCGGGAACTGCCCGTTTAATTGCAATCCTGATAATCCTGATGAGATGTGCGATATCTGCTATGAGAGCGCGGCGAATGGTGAAAAACTCGATAGTGTGACCAGAAAGAGGCGAGTCGTCGATCTGCCGCTCGGTTGTACCGAGGATCGGGTCGTTGGCACGCTTAACATCGAGAAAGCGATAAAGGAAGGAATAAGGGCACTTGAACCTGGAATCCTTGCCGCAGCAAATCGTGGCATCCTGTATATCGATGAGATCAACCTCCTTGACGACCATGTCGCAGACGTTCTCCTGGACTCGGCTGCGATGGCTGTGAATGTGGTCGAGCGGGAAGGGATCAGCGTGAGCCACCCTTCGAGGTTTATACTCGTCGGGACGATGAACCCTGAGGAAGGCGAGATACGACCGCAGTTGCTGGATCGGTTCGGGTTGCAGGCGAATGTCGAGAGTTTAACCGACGTGGAAGAGCGTGTTGCGATCGTGAAGGTTGCAGAGCAGTTTGATGCCGATCCGGAGGGGTTCAGGAAGAGTTGCGAAAGCCAGCAGAGGGAGCTTGGCGAGAAGATATCGAATGCAGAAACAATTCTTCCGGACGCCCGGATCAGCGACGATCTCCTGAGAACCACTGCCGAGATGTGCATCGAACTTGGAGTCAGGACGCACAGGGCAGAGATCGTTGTCACGAGAACCGCAAAGACGATTGCGGCATTCGACAGCCGTACTGAGGTCACGCTCGCCGACATAAAGGAAGCGATGGAACTTGCGCTGCCGCACAGGATGCGAAAGAAACCGTTTGAGCCGCCAGAACTTGATACCGAGAAACTCGACCGCATGATGGAAGAGAAAAGTGAAGAGAAGAGTGAAGAGAAGCAGAAACCCGATGAGGAGAGCGAGCAACCCGAACATAAGAACGAGAACGAACATAAGCACGAACAGGATCAGGATCGTGAACAGGGTCCGCAGGAGATGCAGGATCCGCCTGATTCCGGAGATGAGCGGGGTACTCCGCAGGAGTCGGTCTTCGAGGTTGGAAGCCCGATTGATGCCGAAGCCGTGAGACCGAAACAGAAGCGAGACCGGACATACCGCAAAAAGACATCAGGGAGAAGGATCCCAACGCTTGCGCTGTATAACCGTGGCAGATACGCACGCCACACCCTGCCCCGTGGCAAACCAACCGATATTGCGATCGACGCCACGATCTGTGCTGCTGCGCCGCATCAGAGGGGCAGGTGTACAGGCGAGGATGGGGGAGCAGCCATCCTCATCAGGGATCAGGACATCAGGGAGAAGATCAGGGTCGGGAAAGTCTCCACAGCAACCCTCTTTGTGGTGGACGCCTCGGGTTCGATGGGCGCGTCGAACCGGATGGAGAGCGCAAAAGGTGCAGTGCTCTCACTCCTTCTGGACTCATACCAGCAGCGCGATCGGCTGGGCATGGTTGCGTTTCGCGGCAATGCTGCTGATGTGTTGCTCCCGCTCTCCAGAAGCGCTGATCTCGCATTCAAGCAGCTTTACGATCTCCCGACAGGCGGGAAGACGCCGCTCTCTGCCGGTCTAAGCGCAGGACTTAACCTGCTACTTGCAGAGCTAAAGAAGAACGAGGAGACGATTCCGATAATGATTCTGATCTCGGACGGGCGTGCGAATGTAGCACTCGGGGACGCAAGTGTCAAAGAAGAACTGCTCGGAATCGCAGAAGATGCGAGATCCGCAGGGATTCACGTCGTTGTTCTCGATACCGAATCTGCTGGCAGATCGTTTGTGAAGATGCAGCTTGGGTACTGCAAGGATATCGCAGAGCACGCTGGCGGCAGGTATTATTCGGTTGAGGATCTTTCATCCGGAACTGTCCGGAATATCGTTGCAACTGAGCAGGAGATGCTTGTTGATATCCATTCGATGTGGTGTTGATATGAAGATAACATCGATAACATGGGGCAGCGACATATCACTGCTTGCAGAGGCGTGTGCGGAAATTGGGATGGAGATCAGTGCATGGTCTGCCCGGGATCTTGAGGATGAGGAGAAGCGAAGGCGATGTACACAATCGTTTGAGCACGTAGATGTTATAATTCTCCGTCCGACAAACGATGCGGTCTGGGACGATGTCATCGAAAAATTGGATCCGGATGTCCCGATAATCTCTTTTGGTTACGATCCGGCATTCTGGCAGCTTTCAAACGTTTCATTAAAGATCACAGCGACGGTCAATGCCTACTACGTACATGGCGGACTTACAAATGTAAAAAACATGCTTCAGTACATAGGAAAAGAAGTCCTGGGTCTGGATTACGTCTACGATCCTCCTGAAGAGGTGGTATGGCAGGGCGTATACCATCCTGGTGCGGAAAGGACCTTCGATGAGATCGAAGATTATCTGCAGTGGTATGAACCCAAAGAGTCAAAGAATACCGTCGGCATCCTGTTCAATCGAAGATACTGGGAAAATAAAGACCTTGAGATCGTAAATTCATTGATACGCGAACTTGAGACGGAGTATTCGACAATTCCGGTATTCTGTCACGGGATTGGCGATACCGAACTTGGTTCCAGACCAGATCGAGAGGTCATCGAAGAATTCCTCATGGGCAGGATCGATGCGCTCATAAACCTCCAATCGGTATTTAATCTCGGAGATGATGATTCAGGGTCTGTTGATGTGCTGAAAAAACTCGATGTCCCTGTCTTTCATCCATTGATGTCGTACCATGCGACTGAAGAAGAGTGGAGCGCGGAGGTCCTTGGGCTGAGCAGTACCGAGATCGGCTGGAGTGTTGCGATGCCGGAGTTTGAGGGTGTGATCGAACCGATAATAATCGGTGTTGCGACATCCGGGGAAGAGCATGGGACCGAGTTTGAGCGGCACACCATAATCGAGGATCGGGTGAGAAAGGTCGTGAACCGGATCAGAAAATGGATCGCACTCAAAGACAAACCAGAACAGAAGCGGAAAGTCGCGTTCGTCCTCCATAACAGCCCGTGTGCGGGTCTCGAGGCGACGATCGGCGCAGGCGCACATCTCGATACTCTTGAAAGCGTCTCAAGGATACTTAATTGCATGAAAGAGAGTGGATATTCGGTTAATCCTCCCGGGAGCGGCAAGGAATTGATCGACACCATCATGGACAGGAAGGCAATCGCGGAGTTCCGGTGGACTACCATCGAGGAGATCGTGGAGAAGGGGGGAGTTCTTGCGATGGTTACGAAGGCAGACTATGAACAATGGTTTGGCACACTTGCGCCGGATGTCAGGGCACGGATGTGCGAGGTGTGGGGGAATCCGCCTGGCGAGGCAAAGGACGGTGTTCCTGCTGCGATGGTCTACGATGGTAAGATCGTTGTGACGGGTGTAACGTACGGGAACGCTGTGGTCTGCATCCAGCCAAAACGGGGATGTGCCGGGTCGAGGTGCGATGGAGAGGTCTGCAAGATTCTGCACGACCCTGAGATTCCGCCACCGCATCAGTACATGGCTACCTACCGGTATCTCGAAAACGAGTTTGGCGCGGACGTGATAGTGCATGTCGGAACGCATGGAAACCTTGAGTTCCTGCCAGGAAAGTCAGTTGCGCTCTCAGGAAGCTGCTATCCGGACATTGCGATCGGAAGTATCCCGCATCTGTATATCTATAACTCTGACAATCCTCCTGAAGGCACTATCGCAAAAAGAAGGAGTTATGCAACACTGATCGATCATGCGCAGACCGTTATGACCGAAAGCGGTCTTTATGGTGAGTTAAAGGAACTGGAAGACCAGATTGCAGAGTACAACAAGACAAAAGAGATCGATAAGGGGAGAGCCCATGCCGCGCAGCATCTTATCAAGGATCTCCTGATCAGTACAAAACTCTCTGAAGATATACAACTTGAAAAACTGGTGGAAGAGGGAGCAACGTTTGATAGAATCGTTGATCTTGCACATGAGGCGATAACCCGCATATACAACAGCCAGATCCCTGATGGGATGCATATATTCGGGGAAATTCTGGAAGGCGACAAGAAGGTTGAACTGATTAACTCAATACTCCGGTACGATTCGGAATTGCGAAAAGCGGTATTTGATCTGATGGGTATGGATATCGAGATATCTGACGCCCCGAGTGAGGTTCTGTCAGAGGCTGATGCGCTTGGAAAGGAACTAATACGCGAATTTTTAGAAGATGCAGGGTCTGGAGAGTCCAGAGCGTCGTCCACTCTTGAGATTCTGGAGAAGGTGTTTGGAGACCGGCTGAAGAATGCGAACGAATCTGCAATCTCGCAGGTCAGGGACAAGATTTTTGACATCTCTTCAGCGATCGATACGTCTGATGAAATCGGGGCGCTCTTCCACGGCTTTGATGCCGGATACATCGAGCCGGGACCATCCGGTCTCATAACAAGGGGGAAACCTGAGATTCTCCCGACAGGAAGGAACTTCTACTCGCTCGATCCGTTCAAGATACCGACGAAAGCAGCGTGGAGGATCGGGGAGCGGCTTGCGGATGGCGCGATTGCCAAGTACGAGGAAGAGCACGGGCGGATTCCTGAGAACATTGCGATGTACTGGATGGCATCTGACATCATGTGGGCAGATGGCGAGCAGCTTGCGCAGATCATGCACATTATAGGCGCAGAGCCTGTCTGGGATGGCAGTCGGGTGAATGGATACAAGATCATCCCGCTTGAGGAACTCGGTCGCCCGAGAATCGATGTCACGATCAGGGTGAGCGGGATCACGCGGGATTGTTTCTATAACTGCGTAGAGTTCCTTGATGAAGCAATACGGGAGATCTCGGTCCTTGATGAGCCCGATGACATGAATTACATCAAGAAACACACATCATACGGGGCAGAAGCAGAGGATGGAGATGTGGACGGGACTGGAACTATCAGTAGCGGTGGAGCACGGATATTCTCAAGCAAGCCCGGAACGTACGGAAACGGCGTAAATCTCGCTGTTTATGCCTCGGCATGGAAGGAAGATAAGGATCTGTCCGATGTGTACCTGTATTGGAACGGGTACGAATATGGAAAAGGTGTATTCGGCGCGGAATCTCATGATAAGTTCGCATCCCAGCTCAAAACCGTTGATCTCACATTTAACAAGACGGTCACGGACGAATATGACCTGTGCGGGTGCTGCTGCTACTTTGGAACGCACGGCGGGCTTACCACTGCTGCAAGGGAGGTCTCGGGTCACGAGGTCTCCGCGTACTACGGAGATACCCGCGATGTGAACCGGGTCGAGGTGAGAACGCTTGCAGACGAGATGCGGCGGGTCGTGCGGACAAAGCTCTTAAACCCGAAGTGGATCGAGGGGATGAAGAATCACGGCTACAAGGGCGCAGGCGACATCTCGAAGCGGATCGGGCGCGTCTACGGATGGGAAGCAACCACGCAGGAGGTCGATGACTGGATCTTCGATGACATCACAA
>JAUWGA010000067.1 GCA_030606635.1 Methanosarcinales archaeon | reverse complement strand
TATCCATTAAATCATTCCTCTTCTATAATTTGAATATTATATCTTTCTATTTTTAGCGAGTTACATCAGAACTCATCCCACCTACAATCCGGGTAGCCGATTGCCAACTTGTTCCGGCGCCATCTCAAACCCCAGCTATCTCCCGCATAAATCGCCTCTTGATCTCCACTGGCTCCATATCGATGATCGGCACATCAGCGTTTCCGGAATCGACCGTTATCACGAGCACGCCCGAGCCATGCACGCCAGATCGCACCTCCTCTATCGTCGATGCGCTCCACACATCACGCACACCCGCGCCGGTTGCGATCGCTGCCAGGTCAGCCGCACGCGATGTGGCGGTCAACTGGCATCCGGTCGAACCGTAGCACTGGTTATCGAGAACGACGAGCAGGTAGTTTTCCGGAGCGTGGTTTGCGATGGTCGCAAGCGAGCCAAGGTTCATCAGGAGCGAGCCATCGCCATCGAGAACCACGACCTTGCGCGGCTGTGACAGCGCCAGTCCAAGCCCGATCGATGATGCAAGCCCCATCGAACCGAGCATGTAAAAATGCGTCGCCTTATCCTTTAGCGCATACAGTTCCCTGCTCGGGTAACCGAGATTGCAGATCACAAGCTCATCTGCCAGTTCTAAAGCGATTGCCTCGATTGCAGATACGCGCTTCATCTGATGATATCAATGGTTTCAGGGTATAAAGTTTATACGTCCGGGCAGCCATCTCACCATCATGACACGCGTCATCGGAATCGACCCAGGCACAAAGAGTTTCGACTTCTTTGGACTGGACGGCGAGAAGGTCACCCTCGATCTATCGATACCAACGAAAGAGATCGCATCCGACCCGGAATCGGTCATCGACCTGCTGAAAACGGCTGAGCCCGAACTCATCATCGGACCCTCAGGGTACGGGATCCCCGTCAAAAAAATCTCTGACATAACGCGGCGCGACATTTTCCTGATGTCGCTTCGCAGGAATGACGATAGCAGGTCGATACTCGGGATGCGCAGGTTTATCGAGACGTTAAAAGAGCACAATCTGCCGGTATATGTAGTCCCGGGGGTCATACACCTGCCAACGGTTCCAGACTTTCGGAAGGTCAACAGGATCGACATGGGCACTCCTGACAAGTTGTGCTCGTGCGCGCTTGCTGTAAGGGATCAGGCGGTAAGCTCGGGCATCGACTATGACCGGACCTCGTTTATACTGCTGGAGGTCGGATTCGCACACACCGCCGCCATCGCCGTCGATTCCGGAAGGGTTGTGGACGGCATCGGCGGAAGCAGCGGCGGCATCGGATTTCTTTCGATGGGTGCGATCGACGGCGAACTTGCGTACCTCCTCGGCAGGTTCGGAAAGGAGTTTATGATCAGCCGGGGGGCGCGCTCCATAGCCGGGAGCGAGATTGCGCCAGAGGACCTTGCCATGCACGATGATGCGCGTAGCGCGCTTATCGAGGGTGCGGTCAAGAACGTTCTCGCACTCACAGCCGCTCTGGCGCCGGAAGAGGTGCTGATATCAGGCAGACTATCAAGGATTCCGGAAATTGGGACTGAGTTGATGGAACGATTGGATACGGTTGCGCCTGTTCGATCGCTAAAAGGATTTTCCGGTGCTAAAATTGCGAAAGAATCCGCACAGGGCGGCGCGGTGATAGCAGATGGGCTTTTGCATGGGCGGTACGCGGGCATCGTTGCGACGATGATGATTAAAGAGGCGTGTGGTACGGTTCTTGATTATGTGCCGCCGATTTCGGAGGGGTGATCTGAAATTCTAACCATTTCGGTAGCATTTAAGCAGTAGTACGATCATAGCATAATAGTGACACTGCCGTAGTATTCATTTCACAACGATGTATATGGCAATGTCACTCCAATGCATAGTTTACAGTAAGTCTGTCTAAGAAATCCGTTCGCGTGGGTTTTGTACTGGGGTCATACAAAACGTGGACGCAGCCCAAACCTCTGGGCTGCGATATTTTTCATTGAGCGAGAGCATCTTTGGGTAATGTTTGGGCAGCCAGAGTTCCGGGCGTTCTGGTTCTGGGACTGCTAATCTTACAGACTACCCGCGCCGCACGCACCCGATACCGGAAAGAACCGCCTCGATCCCTCTCTCGACACTGTCAAGGTCACGGTCACCAAGAATCTCGATCCGGAAAGTTGCGCTCTGTCTCGGCTCGTACCGGTCGATGACATCTGCACGTACCGCGCCATCGCATCTCGATATCACATCACAGATCACGGAGGGGTCTGCGCGGTCAGGCAGTATGACTGAGATATCCCGCGTAAACCTACGCAGATTTTCAAGTTTCCAGTCCTGCAACTCTTCCCGGTTGAGCAGTCTTATGTTTTCGATCTTTAATTCAACAGATCTCCTCCCCTCTTCCATGACAATGGTTCTCGGGGCGACCTTTGTGATGACGCCGAGATGCATAACCCCGGAATGGAGATGCAGCACGCCACTCTCGCGTCCTATAGACCTGACCAGTTCCTCAAACTCTGTGATCTTCGTATTGATCAGTTTATCAGACCGTCTCAGAGCGGATTCCGTATCCCCGAAGTGAGATGCCGCATTCTTCATCAGATCTGTGAAATCGTCCACGGAACCGTCCCTGACCACCTCCGAAAGCCCTGTACACTCGGCGATGAACGCCTCATGCACCTCCGCGATCCTTGGATTGTTCATCTGGATCATCGCGTACAGATGCGGGTTCTGACCGAGTATCCGCCCGACGAAATCGAGCATGATCTCGTACACAGGGCTCATGAACCTTCTCGACAGGGAGACCTCGAAGTCGAGGCTCCGAAGCGTGGATCCGATGCTTAAGTATGCGAAATGCGTGAGCCCCTGCACCACCGCCATGACCCGGTCGTGCGTGTCGGCGTCAACGATCTCGACGTTTGCGCCCTCGCGCTCGAAGAGATCGGTCAATATCGGAAGCCACCGTTCGCATCTGTTTGACGGCGTGACCATCACAGTCTGCCCGCTGATATCAGGGATGCTTGGACCGAACATCGGATGCGTCCCTATCACCTCGACGCCACCAGGAGCGCACCTCTCCATCGCATCAAGCGGTATCTTCTTTATCGAGGTCATATCTATAAGAAGACTCCCGCGATTCATCTTCGGCGCAATCTCCTCGATTGTATCCTCTGTTACATCGATAGGAACCGATATCACAACGATATCGCCCTCATGGATCGCAGCATCCAGATCGTGCGCGTACATAGCGCCCAACGCTTCGGCGATCTCGACCTTGCCGCTTTTGCCCCAGACCACAACCGTGTGATGGCGGCGCTGGAAGAATCTCGTAAACCACTGTCCGAGTTCGCCTGTTCCGCCGATGATCAGGATCTTCATGGGTACTCCTTTTTATATTGTAATTTCATGTATTTCATATATATCAAAAAGTTTTTGCGAGTGCTATCACGCACAAATCCTTATAAGCCGCAAAAGCCATTTTTGATCGGGTGATACTATGGAACAATATTTGATACCAGTAGTGATTATAGTGCTGTTTGTGCTTGCAAGCGCTGTAAAGATCGTTCAGGAGTACGAGCGTGGTGTGATATTCCGGCTCGGGCGACTGGTCGGTGCAAGAGGACCGGGACTCTTCTTCATAATCCCCATACTCGAGACGATGAAGAAGATCGATCTCAGGACGATCGTGCTCGATATCCCGCCACAGGAGGTTATCACAAGGGATAACGTGACCTCACGGGTGAATGCTGTTGTGTATTACCGGGTGATGGATCCGAGCAAAGCAGTGGTGCAGGTTGAGCACTATCCGACCGCAACCGCGCAGATGGCGCTCACGACGCTTCGAGGTGTGATTGGGCAGGTGGAACTTGATGAGGTTCTTTCCGAGCGAGATAAGATCAACAAGCGGCTGCAGGAGATCATCGATGAGTCGACTGATCCATGGGGGATCAAGGTTTCGGCTGTTGAGATCAAGGATGTCGAACTGCCTGAGGCGATGCAGCGTGCGATGGCTTCGCAGGCAGAGGCAGAGAGGAACAGGCGTGCACGGATCATCAACGCAGAAGGAGAGATGCAGGCATCAATCAAACTTGCGGATGCTGCAAAGGTGTTAAACGAACAACCGGGAGCTCTGTACATCAGGACGCTCCAGACGATTAAGGATGCGACCGAGGAGAAGGCGACGACGGTTGTGATTCCGCTGCCGATAGAGCTCATGGGCGCACTCGGACTCAATAAAGAGAATAAGTAAATAGAGATATATGGGAAATGGGATTGCAATGAAACATATCCCAACCCTTCTAACGCTCCTGCTGCTGGCGCTCTCCATCATGGCGCCGGCATGTAGCGCGTCGGAACCAGTGATCTATGTGATCGAGGTGGACGACATGATCACAGCAGGCACTGAGATGGAGATCGCCCGCGGAATCGATCACGCAACTGATATCGGTGCTGCCGCGGTGCTGATCGAAATAAACACCCCCGGTGGGCTTGTTGACTCGATGGAAGGGATCGTATCAGAGATCGAGCGTTCGGAGGTGCCTGTGATCACGTTTGTTCCGCAGGGCGAGCGCGCGTTCTCTGCCGGAGCATTCATCCTTTTATCAGGGCACATCGCTGCAATGGCGCCCGGCACAGCCACAGGAGCGGCAACACCGATCGCGATAACGCCAACAGGCACAACACCGGTTGAGAACAAGACTGTCAACGCGTACGCAGCCAGGATGCGTGGAATCGCGGAGAACCGAAACCGGTCTGCAGAGGTCGCAGAGAAGTTCGTGACAGAAGGACTATCACTGACTGCGGAGGAAGCGCTGGAGCAGGATGTGATCGATGTGGTCGCGTCCGGCAGGCGCGATCTTGCCAGTGCCATCGATAACAGAACTGTGAACGTGAGCAGAGAATCGGTGACACTCCGCACGAAGGGTGCGATCTTCATCACGCAGGAACCGCAGTTTGCTGCATCGATCGTCGCCCTACTGAGCAACCCCCAGATCGCGTTTGTACTCTTCTTAATCGGGCTCTACGGGATCATCTACGGTCTCAAAGCTCCTGGGACCTACGTTCCTGAGATGGTCGGTGCGATAGCGCTGATACTTGCGCTGTACGGCATGGGAATGTTCTCGGTCAGCACATTCGGCGTGCTATTGATAGTAGCCGGGATAATACTGCTCATAGCAGAGGTTCTCACGCCAACATTCGGGGTACTGACGATCGGCGGCGCGGTCTGCCTGATTCTCGGTGCCATCATGTTTCCGCAGGAGCCGTTCATGCCGGCTGAATGGATCAGCGACTTCAGACAGACCGTCTTCGCAATCGTGATCCTCTCTATCGTGATCATCGTGATCGGTCTCGGTTTTGTTATGAAGACGAGGCTTACGAAACCGACGACTGGGCGGGATGAACTGATCGGAGAGGTTGTCAGGGCAGAGACCGATATCGATCCGGAGGGCACGGTGCACATTCACGGCGAGATATGGAGAGCGTCTGCAACAGAGCCGGTGCGGAAAGGCGAGGATGTGGTGATCCGGGGCGTGGACGGGCTCACGCTGGTTGTTGAGAAGAAGTAGGGGGCATGCATAAACCCGCCTGGAGGCAGCCCCGGAACCGGATCCTCGAATCGTAGGTCTCAGCTCTTCGCATCGATGAGACGCCCTGGATTCGTCCTGACCGCGGCTACGCAATCGCGTTTCGTCAGTCCTGACCCCATCGCCACCGTAAGCGCCATCTCTTCAGTGATCAGATCGTCTGGTGCGTGCGCATCCGTGTTCACTATGAGATCGCACCCGATCTCGCACGCAATCCGTGCAACATGCCCGTTCGTCCGGTTGTGCCCGCATCTTGCCGTGATCTCGAGCAGTACGCCATTTTCGCGTGCGCATTCGACATCATCAGGGGTGATCAATCCGGGATGTGCCAGAATGTCGATGTCAGACCGAAGTGCAGCAGCATTCGTGCCCGGAGCCACAGGTTCTGATGTGGTCTCGCCGTGCACCACGATGATATCTGCGCCGAGCGACCTTGCTTTACCTGCAAGCCGCGCAATCTTTCCGGGCGGAACATGCGTCAGTTCCACTCCTGGAAGGACTCTGATACCCCATTCCTCCTCCAGAAACGAAGTCTTTTTCATTGCGTCCAGCACGAATTCGATGTTCGTAAAATCGACGTGATCAGTGATCGCAATCGCAGAATAGCCATGCACCACTGCACGGCGGACGAGTTCGCTCGGTATCAGCTCACCGTCGCTGAATACAGAGTGGGTGTGCAAGTCGATCATCACGAATATCTGGGGTGCGAAACCTATAAATATTCCCCTATGCGCAGGTTGGTCGGCAGACCAAGGACGTTAAAATCACCGCCCGTTGGGACGGACAACTTAAAGATACTTAATTGGTGGATCGTAGCTCCTTCATCTTCGAGCAAACCTCGCGCAGAATCGAGGATTTGGAAGCATCGGTCTTCTTTACGAGTACCCGCCCCTGTTGCGCCCACCATGCCGCAGGATGCGCCTTCGTATCTTCGATGGTGCAATTGAGATTGAGCATCTTGGCTGCTTCTGCGATCTCATCGAGCCGCGGCGACTTCACAGCACTCCGCCTCGAGACCCTGCGCCCACCGTTTCTCGATATCCTGCTGTCGAAATAGATGGGCCAGATAACGATCCTGTCTGTTTCTGGCATAAAATCCCGCCTCCCGGAATCGAACCGGGGACATCGCGGTCTCTGCGCGGTAATGTGTGCTTTCGCACATGATCATACTACAGCCGCGCACTCTACCAGGCTGAGTTAAAGCGGGTTATAGAGAGTGGTGCCGCGGGCGTTATCAATCTTTTGTTTCTGACGGCATCTCCGAATCCACAGGAATTCGCAAACACATCTATTTCGTCAACAACCACAGACCTGAGCATATCAGGCATTTTATCCGGATTATCAGCCACAGGCGAGACCGTAGGCTGCTTCGTATCCCAAAGTACGCCAAGCCCCTCTTCGCTTATCACAAATTCCACAAACTCCGCGGCAAGTTCCGGTGATGTTGCGTTTTTGGGTATGGTTAACCCATAGAAGATCGGTTTACATTCCCGCTTTGCCCCCACGGATGTGAAGCGCTGAAATCCGAGCTGAATTGTAACTTTCTTGTAGCCATCTTCATATTCGGGTGAACTCAGATCGATCTCTGCGGGCAACTCCAGAAACCGGAGTCCGTGCTGCTCTGCCATGCTTTTGTATAGAAATGCGTAGTCGATCTCGCCAAGATCAAGCAGCGCCAGCAACTGCACACTTCCGCCCCTGATAACGATCTTTTCGGTTCGCGGTGAAAGTGTCTCAGGCACAAACACGATTGCGGTATCACCATCACCATCATCACCCATGGTTACGGAGATCGGGTGGGCGAGATTACCCGCTATCAGATCGTCAAAGATAGTCTGGTTATCGTAGTGCCATTCGGCAAGCTGGGTCACCATCAGGGTTCTGTATCCACATGCATCGAGCATGGGATTTGAGAACCCGAGTGTAACATCGGGTCGAGAGAGAATTTCGTACCAGTTTGAGTCGTTGATCTTCCTTGCGTACCTGCTTCCATCGGTGTACGCGATCACCATCTGGTTTGTCGCAAACCGGACGTACCAGTCCGCGTGGGTGTCATACATCATGTCGGGGATAAGGGTTTCGTCTGCGACCACGACCACATCCACCCCATCATGCAGATCGGTCACCTGCCTGATAGCCTGGATACTCCCGTGCCCTTCCATCTGCACATCCACGTCCGGATGCGTGCTCTCGAATTGTTTCTCGATCTCTCCGAATGGCACAACCAAACTTCCCGCATAGACTACCTTCAGTTCCGTTTTCTCCTGCTCATGGGGTAAATATACAGTTGCAACAATCGCAGCGGCGATTACTACCAGAACTAAAACGTGTATCGCTTTCATCATTGAATCTCTATCCTGTTCACCCACTGGACCCAGTAATGCCCTTCTGTCAGGATTTCATCTTCTGAAACAATAGCGATCCTAAAGGGCCCACCCGTCGTCTCAGAGAGCAAAGTTTCATCCTGCTCATACATCAAGATCACGGTCAACCCCCTGTGCGGCATCTCCTTCATAGTTGCCGGATCGTAGGTGACAAAATCGCCCCTGACCTGATCATAAGTGAAGACCATCAGGTACCCGTCTGGTGCGGATACCCGGACCGTGTTCGTGGTGTTGATCCCGCCAACGAGGTCGCACAACTCTTCGAGGGGGGCACCTCTACACTTAAACGGACCGTTTACGATTCCAACGGTCGAAAAAAATCCGCCGTGTCCTTCGTGAGATTGCATTGCCCTGATCTCATTATATGAGAGCACCTTCTCCCCATCGCCGATCAATGTCAGGTTCCAATCGATTCTCTCCTCTGCGACTTGAGAAGGATGCAGACATCCGGTTGCAGCGATGGAAACACCGATAAACACCATCGCAATGGCGAGGGTAAATAGAATGGGAATGTTACGCTCTTCTTTCATCCTCTCCTCCTTAAAATAGCTGCAACCAGCAGCAATCCGGCAATTGCAGACACGGTTTCAAAACCGGATACCGAATCCGATTCCGGGGTGGCGGTAGAGGGGGCCAGTGATTTTGCCGGACCTCCATGATCACCGGCGTATCCGCCCGTATATACTCCTATCTCTCTAACCCACTTTACAGAAAGCCCATTTGTGGACGGGTTGAGGTCTCCGAAGAAGTGCTGGCTCTGCTCAGGCAGGTATTCATGCATGTCCCAGTTCCCAAAGACGTGGTCATCGGCAAGGAAGACTATACACATCCCGTTGAAATAGTCGGGTGGATACCCTTTTTCGCTGTCGTACCAGCAGAGAACGATTCGTCCCTGTCCGGGATATGGTTCATAGACGTTTGCGTAACCGAATTCCAAGTGGTAGCCATCCGCTGCACGAATCATTACCTCATCATCCGGAGAAGCTCCGCCTACCAGATCACATAGATCCCTGATATTCGTTCCTTTTACCGCACCTTTGTCCTTGAAGTTCGTCGTTTCATTCCGATCCCACTTGTCTTCACTAAACACAGGTCCCTGGTGGTAGTAATGTGTAATCCCGTCGCCATGAACCGGTAGATTCGCTTCCATCCATTCGTACGTTACGGTCGTCTCGTTCATGACCGAACCATCCTCTGCGTACTTTACCAGATGGACCGATGTTGTCTGCCCGGCTGCATGG
>JAUWGA010000088.1 GCA_030606635.1 Methanosarcinales archaeon | reverse complement strand
ATCTTCGATATCCTCATTGACCTCGATGACCGTACCCGTAACAGGCATGGTGAGCCCGCCGACCCATTTTGCAGATTCCATCGATCCGAATGCATCACCTGCCTCAAACTCATCATCCTCCATCGGAAGATCGATGAACTCAATCGTTCCGACTGCTGTGCCGCCGAATGCATCCATTCCGACCCTGACGTTCCCGTCATCCTCAACTCTCGCCCAGAGATGGTCTTTCGTGTAATACAGCTCTTCCGGTACTTCATATCCTTCGATTTCCATTATCTTACCTCCTGAACATCTCTCTTCGTGTGCACCTATTTAAGTGCCGACCGCATCGCAACACTGCGGCCAAGTCTTCACCATATCCGGTTGGAACCGATTTTATTAAAGGCTTACTGAATAAGAGGTTAAACGATAGGGGGCGGTCTGTCCTGCAGTATCCGCTATCGTATGATCCGCTATCCGGGTGCATGAGTTTGCCATTCACCGAATGATACGATGATATAAAGTACGAGATAAGATATGGTTGACACCGGTGATTCCAATGAATGAATGGCGAGTAATCGATTTCGGAAAGGTTGACATCAGATACATGATGGCGGCAAACGAAGCAATCCTGAAGAGTGACTGCGGCAACACCCTCTTCTTCTGGGCGCCCACCAAATCCATCATCCTCGGGTACTTCCAGAAAGCAAGTGTGGAACTGGACCTCGAAGCGTGCAAAGACTATACGATCGTGCGACGCACAAGCGGCGGCGGCATCGCGTTCTCAGATGATTGGGGGCGCCAGATCAACTACGGCGTCGTTGGTACGATCGACGACAGGCTCTTCCCGCTCGATGTCACGGACTCGTACCACCAGATATGCGGCGTACTGATCGATACCCTGCGCGAGTACGGCTTGAACGCCGATTTCAGACCCATAAACGATGTTATTGTCGATGGCAAGAAGATATCCGGCAATGCGCAGACCAGATGGGGCGGCAAACTCCTCCAGCACGGAACGCTGCTTCTGGACTTCGACATCAAGGAGATGCTCCGTATATCCAACATCCCGATTGAGAAGATAAGCGACAAGCAGATCGCTTCAATCGAGGAGGGGATGACGTGGGTAGATAAGGAACTCCCCATAAAACTGGAGATGGAAGACGTTAAGGGCGTGGTGCGGCGCAAGTTCGAGGAACGCTTTGGCGCGAGACTCGTGGATTCAGTGATTAGCGAGAGCGAGGAAGCGATGGCACAGGAGCTTTTGCCGAAGTATGAGTCGGATGAGTGGAATTATCGGCTCTGAAAATTACAGTCTTTGCAGCTTAAGTTTTTCACTGCAAAGACGTAACCAGTTCAGAAGAACCCAGGCTATCTCGATTTAATATCCTCCGCAAACCACAATCAGAGGGGGATCGCCGTGGACGAGTTCATGCCAACCCTGACGTTCCCGTCATCCTCTGCTCTAGCCCAGAGGTGGTCTTTGGTGTAAACGGTTATTATCAATATCCTGCGTAGCGTTCCCGCTCTTTCGCAATCAACCCTCCGTAATACGCACAGGCATCCTCAGCAGTCATCAGATCGCTCTCATCACAGCTGCCTCTGACCTCAACCATGCAGATGTTGTATGGATCGCTGTTTATGATATTCGGATCATCCCACAACTGGTCATTGACGCTGACGACCGTGCACTCGAACGGAAGCGAGATCTGCGATACTGCCTTGATGGTCTCATAAGCGATCAGAAAATCATCCTTCGGGACCACATCGCCGACATCAGGGAGATCAATATGCACGATCTCCTTTGAAAGTGACTGACCAAGTTCTGTCAGCCCGATCATGATCCTGTCACCATGATGCTTTACCCATACGTGATTCTTCAGGTATAATCGATCCTCAGGAAACTCAAAATCTTCAACTTTCATGTATCTGCCTCAGTTTTACTCTTTGTACACATCCATCTGAACGCTGACTACATCGCCACATTGCGGCAGATGTTCACCATATCCGGTGGGAACCAATTTTATTAAAGGCTTGCCGAAGAACAGGATGAATGATGCACCCGCGACATCAAGCGGACGGTTCTCCCGATCAAAGACTCCCAGATTCACACCGGACGAGTGCACCATAAACGAATTGCCAATGGATCTGAAACAGTCGAACGGCGGTGCACCCCGGTTCTTCCCCACAAGCCCAAACCTGTGCAGCGCATGATCACGCGTAGGGATGAATCCGTCAAGCAGGAATCCACCGACAGAATAACCGTTGAAATGACCGTCCGTGCTGTAATCAGGGCAGTCGACGAGCGCATACCGCTTGTTTGAGACTACCACCTCCCCTGTAAAAGCGAAGATATCAGAATCCAGATCCGCGCCTCCCGGAAAAGCCTGTCTAACCACTCCAACCGGGATGTCAAGCGGCATGTCACTCGTTGCCCTGAGATAGTTATCTGGCATGCGCACCTCGACGTGCAGATGGGAAAAGTTCCAGAAGTAGAAATACCCGCTCCTGATGAACGTGCCAAAATCCTCGCCGGTGCGTACACGATCCCCGATGCCCAGATCGGGCTTGACATGCAGAATCCGCACAATCAAACGCCCGCACCGGACTGCGGTCAAGTACTCTTTGAAATTGCGGTCCCTAAATGGCGTGGGGGTCTCGAACTCTCTGATATCCACGATGACACCGTCAACAGGCGAAGACGCAGGCGAGCCGAAATCACCATACGCAATGTCCACAGCACTGCCGGTCTCGTGCGCTCTGAAAGGACTCTTGAAAAACGATGCAGCAGCGTCATCAGGCGCCATGAGGCGGATGTCTCCGTACGAGGCTGCGAGTTTCACACATGCACCCCCCTTGACCGTTCGCTGTATGAGCAGCACATATCACCAACCTCGCGAATCTCCAGCCCGATCTCGCCGCATAATCGATACGCGCTCCGGCTCGGGACCGCAATCCTGTCAATCCCGGAGAGTATTGCACATCGATCAAGCCGTGAGCGGTACCTGCCACCGGGACGCACGCAACTCAAGGAGAGCGGCGTCTGCGGAACCATCTGTCTCGCTTTTGCGATCACGGTGGAAACGTCCTCGAGCGCGGGATGCGGTGCGTCTGCACAGCCAGTCCCTCTCGTCGGGATGAAGACGACGATCACAACTGCGGCGGGATCGTATCTTCTCACGATCTCGAGTGCTCTTAACTCGCCGTCGAGTGCACCGTTGCCGAGCCCCACGATGATATGCGGCGCAATCGGGATCTTCGCTTCTGTCAGGTACTTCAGTGTATCCTCGTAATCGCTCACCGTGTTCGGAAGTCCGAGGATTTCAGAGATTGTTCTGTCGCTTCCGATACAGTCAACAAGCGCCATATCGAGCCACACGGCAAGGGATTTTGCCTGCTTCCGGTTAACAATCCCTGTGTGTGCGCTGATCAAGAGGCGCGTTGCGTCCTTGATCTGCCGGATCTCGTCTGAAAACTCGTATGTCGGAACCGAGCCGTCGAGTCTGCTGCCGCCTGAGAGGAGGATTCCTTGTCTCCCCTCTCTGGCAAGACTTTCGGCTGCGTTGCTGAGTCTGCCGCAGCTTCCGTCGATCATGTGCTTCAGATAGTGCTTCTCACAGTGCTTGCAGTTTAATTCGCAGTCTGTGCCGGTGATGGAGACCGGGGTGAACGGCTCGTTAAAGAAGAGGATCTCGTTTGAGAATGTGTTCAGTCTGAGATGGAATGATTTCAGGATCTCTTTCTTTGTGCTTTCGCTGAAGGGGAGTTCATTGATCTTCTTCTGTGCGAGGTCGAGAGTTGTGGTTGTGTCCGGCTTATTGGTGGGGTTTGCTGTCATTTTTTACTTATAACTTCCCTTGGATTTCCGATACCAAGTTAGCAAGTAGTAACCATACTGCATAGGAAAAGATCATAGATATGATTAACGATACAATTCTTCTATTCTGTTCTGTCTTTATCAAAGGAAATCCGTGAAACTCTAATGAAAAGAAAAAGCTTTGTATAGAAGAATAGTGCAATGTAAGATACGGTAGAAACAATATTTAAAGTGATGTTTTGAGTCTCCATTGCAAGAAAGGTGATCGCTCCGAGTATGAGTATCCACCCTAACCATTCAAACCACTGTGGTGTGGCTTTCATCCAGAAATTATCCAACGTTTTTTGCCATTCCGCTTCTGTCTTCTTCGCCTTAAGATTGATCTTCATGTCTCTATCAGATATCTATGGAAAATTGTATTGGGTGCAACGTCCGAGCGTATCGAAATCAATCTTTGCAAGATTTGAGCAATGCACCATAGCCGCGAAGCCAGACCCACTCCATCACACACCACGCCCATACTCTCGCCGCCTCCTGCTTGCATTGAGCACGGTAATCCCCACAACGTCCCCCTTCTCGTATCGGATTATGAGATCATCATCCGTGAGATCGGAATCGTCTGCATGGCTTGGCTTTTTGAAATTGATGTATAAAACATCAGCCTCTTTATCATACGTTGCCCAAATTCTTGGATACGTGACTTCCAACAGTTCAGGTACGAGATTTAATACCCTTTTTACTTCTACCGCGGCCATATCTTTCGTCTCCTTTCAAGTTGTTTTCTCCGCCGTGTTAAAAAGGCGGTGATCACGAATCCATCAACTCTACCTAATTCTCTATATACTACCACAATATATTTTCCTTTCTCTACCCCTCTAATAGCTATGCACTCACCGGCTCTACCTTCCTAAACTGCCACAGGTTCCTCCACCGTTTCAAGGACTTCAAAGTAATAACCCGCCATCTCTGATTGCTCTTCTGTAATGTGAAACCACCTCTCCTCCGTTAATCTGATCGGCACATCATTTTTAGACTTCGCCACGTCCATGCCTTCTTAATCTCCTTTTACAAGTATTAAGATTACTGACTCACCCACAACCCGGAATCTGCCGCTTGATCACCTCAATCTCCAGCTCGTCTGGACTTCTCGGGAAATTGAAGACCTCCGAATGCGTCTCTGTGGCATACGGGCGGTTGCAGTCAGGACAGCCTGTCGTCCTGAAGGCTTCCCCCTTCTCGACAAACCGCAGCATCTCTTCTTCCGTTATCCCAAAGTCCACCACATCCCCGTCCCTGAAATTCATATCCGCAAAGGTTGCGATATCCTCACGGATCAGATACGCACCAAACTGCACGGCACGGTAATGTTCGATGCAGAGATTCGTGCGCAACCCCCGGGTTCCAGGAAGGTGTGTGTATGCAAAGAGAGCGGAGTAGACGCCATCTGCGTGCAGTTCGTCTATCAGTCTGAGTGCGTCCTCGCATCGCTCCCCCATGCCGATGATGAGGTGCGTGCCGACAGAACCCCTGCCAAATACGGCAATCGCACGCCTGATCCCGTCGAGGTGTGTCTCCCATTCGTAGGCGCTGCCCGCGCCCCTCCCTTTGATCCGCTCAAAGAGTTTGCGCTCTGCTGCATCAAGCGGGATCACCAGTTTATCTGTGCCCAGTTCTTTTAAGAGCAGGTATCTCTCATCGCTTAGCGGGAATACCGAGACTGAGATCGGGATCTGGCACACACATCTTATGCTTCTGACAAGGTCTGTTGTGTCCTGCCACATCTCCGGATACATTATGGTCTGGATGCAGGCACGCTTGATGTAACCACGTTCAAACGCAATTCCAATCCTTCGCACAACCTCGCGTGCATCAGATGGCATGTACTGCCCGCGTGCGATCTGCAATAGATCGCCATCAGCACCTCTTGCCTGCGAACAGAAGCGGCAGTTTGCCTGACAACGCCGGTCGGTGTATATCTGGAGATATGCGGTTGTGGGCGGTGCATCCATCAGCACGAGTTCCATCCCGAGCACGCCGAGTGTGCCTATGGATGCACGAACTGTTCTGTTGGGTGGTTTGTCGGGTAGTGTGGATTTCATGGCATGGCGGGTCACGGGACTGGTTGGAGTATTATTTATGCTACGTCTATCCATCTTCCGTTCCCTGATAAATCTCCATCGATTCTGGTACAATCCCGCGGCAGAAGGCCGCAGCACGTGCCGAAGTACTCGATACCGTACCCTCGAGCCTCTGCGTACCTGACAAAACCCGGGGTCGGAAGAGCGATACGGAGAACCCCGCACTCAAGCGCTATCATCTCGATCAGTTCGCGGTCGCGTCCGCTCGAATGTGCGCATCCAAGCGTTATCGGAATCTCAGGGAAGAGTTCGGTTGCCCTGCAGAAAACTTCAGCAAAGCCGTACGGATCCGGTTTTACAGAAGACATCGGTGTGCCTGCGATCGGCATGAGCCCTGTTATCACAACCGTTGTCGGGTCGATCTCACTGATGAGTTCGAGTGCCCGAAGTTCCCCGCGCAATCTCCCGAAATCAAGACCCACGCAGACGTGCGGGAAGATATCGATGCCCGCATCCGAGATCGCTTTGAGGCTCTGCAGGTAATCATCTTCGGTAGCGTTTATGCCGTACACACGCCTGACAGTCCCCGCGTCTCCGACCACATCGAATGCGATGCCGTCGAGACCAGCGTCTGCAAGAGCGCACGCCTCATCAGGAGTGATAAACCCGGTGTGTGCGATTATGATCAGATCGGTCTCCTGCTTGACCCGTCTGATGGATTCAGCCCCGGTTGCTGTCGGGACTTTCCCATTCACATCGCACCCGCCCGTTACGAGCATGCCGATGGCGCCACCTCTCGCGATGCGGCGTGCGACCTCCTCTAATCTTTCAGGCGAATCTGCGGGAATCAGACGTGACAGGAGTTTTCCGCCGCAGTGTTTGCAGTTTAACTCGCATCTACTTCCGGTCAGCGATACGGATGGAAAGAAGCTTGATGTGATGAAGAGGCTCAGATTCCTGCCGTGCTTTTCGATGGACCGCGCTCTGCACTTCTGCATACGCTCCCTGAGGCTCTGGTCGAGCGAATTATTGAGAAGCAGGGCGAGCGCCTGTCCGCGCATGATTAACCTATGATTCGACTGCCCGCATGATGGATGCCGCAAAATCCTCTGGCGCTGTGCCCGGTGCGGTTATCGGTTCCGATTCATAGACCGATTGCACGGCAGAGAGAACGGAATCGTAATCGGCAACGGTCTCTTTCAGGGACTCCGCGATAGTCTCAATCGCAGATTCCGGAAATAAGAAGAAATCTCCTGAAAATTCGATGTCTTTGATTCTATTACCTTCCAACCTAACAAAAGAGCGGATTAGACCGCCTTTTGATTTGTGTCTGCCTTGCTTGTATCCTTCGTAGCTCATGATATCTCACCGCTGATATCGGGGTTCTCATCGTTCAAATTTTGTTTGAAGTGGCGTTTGTGCAGTGCATGATTAGTTTTACCATCTTAAATCCTTCTCTTTTAACTTTCCCCTCACAAAGTCTCTTACTTTCCGCGCAATTTTGTAAAGCTCCTCTGCCTCACTAATCGTAAGTTCGATGTAGTCCTCCGGATACCTGATCTCTACTGCGTAGAATGTAAGATTGGCTATTTCTTCGGTATCCAACTCTTTGAAGTCCTTATCTTCCCCTATACATAGGTATAAAATGGTTTCTAAATCATGGGTCTTCTTTACCCTCACATCAACCAGTGTCAGATATGATTTGAGGTATTTTTCGACAGATTGTTGGCAGTGAAAGGAAATTACATCTGTTGGAGCGTCCTCAAATGTCAGCAGCTGTTTGACGGCTTT
>JAUWGA010000056.1 GCA_030606635.1 Methanosarcinales archaeon | reverse complement strand
GTATCCAGAGGATTCGCAGGCGTTGCAATCACCGGAAGCACGTCTTTCAGCATCCGAACCGTATCATCCGACAGGTCCGGAAGATGAAGCCCGAGGTCTTCACATAGATCTGCTGCGAGAATCGAAGCGCCTCCGCCGTTTGAGATGATCCCGATGCCACTACCTGCGGGCGGAGAGATCGAGAGCGCAAGCGCAGAATCAAACAACTCCTCGAGCGTCCCTGCACGGATGACTCCTGCCTGCTTAAATACCCCGTCGTAGATCCGGTCGGTGCCGGCAAGAGAGCCTGTGTGCGACAGTGCCGCCTTACTTCCTGCCCGAGATCTACCGGTCTTAAGCGCGATTATAGGCTTTCTGATCCTGCTTGCGACATCGATAAATCGCCTTCCCCGCTCTATCCCCTCGATATACATCATGATCGTTTTTGTGTGCCGATCAGCACTCAGATGCTCCAGAATGTCAGAATCATCGACGTCTGCCTTGTTTCCGACCCCGACAACGAGGTGAAGCCCCATCTGCTGGCTTGCCGCCCAGTCAACAAGCGCAAGCCCGAATGTTCCGCTCTGGGTCACAAACGAGATTCCGCCCTTCTCTGGCATTTGCGGGATGATGCTCGCATTCAGGTGGAGATGCGTGTTGATGAAGCCGAACGTGTTCGGACCGATCATCCGCATCTTGTAGTCCCTTGCAATATCGCGGACCCTGTTCTCAAGTTCACTGTTCCCGACCTCGCCAAAGCCCGCTGATACGATCACAACTCCCCGGACGCCTTTTCTTCCGCAGTCCTCCAGAACCGCGGGGACGATCCCAGCCGGAACCGCGATTATGCTGAGATCGACTCTCTCCGGGATGTCGAGAACCGAAGGATGGCATCCCATCCCCAGAACCTCGTCTTCGTTCGGGTTCACCGGATAAACCTCGCCTGAGTACCCTCCCGAGATGATGTTATCTAATATCCGGTATCCCCATTTTTCACGATTCGAGGATGCGCCGATTACCGCAATCGAATCCGGTTCAAGGATCTTTGAGAGCATGATGTTAGGGGGTCAGATATTACATGCATACGCGGTAGCTCATCGCAGCGAGTACCCGTTCCTTTGCGATCATTTCAGCGGCATCCCGCGGATACAAACCCTCGCTGTACGTTTTATCGAGGATTTTCTTTGTGTTCGCTCTTATTTTACTCTTGATTTCTAAAAAAGCCCCTTTCTCGCTCCCGTGCTTGTACTCGACCGCAGCCGCGATGACACCGCCCGCATTAGCTATGAAGTCGGGGATCGATAGAACCCCCCTCTTGTGAAGCGCCTTCTCGGCATCGATCGTTATTGCGATATTCGCACCCTGGATTACGAGCTTTGTGTCAAGTGTGCTGACGTTTCTCTCATCGATGGCATCAGGTCTTGCAGCAGGAACGAATATGTCGCCGGGTATCTTCAGGAGATCTCCTGTCTTCAGCTTTTCCGCGTCCTTGTAATAGATGACGGACCCTTTCTCTTCCTTCACCTGTATCAATCCCGAAACATCGATCCCATCCTTATTATACACAGTTCCACTCGTATCGCTCGCAGCCACAAGGCTTGCTCCCTTCTCTTCGAGAAATCGCGCCGCATTCTTGCCCACGTTCCCGAAGCCCTCGACAACGAGTCTTGCGCCATTCAAATCCAGACCTATGTACTCCTTCGCAACTTCTGCACATTCTGCGACCCCGAAGCCGGTTGCCCCAATCTCATCGAGAGGGATTCCGCCAAGCACTCTCGGAAGACCGACAGCCCGCTTTATTTCATCGAATATATACGCCATGCAAGTTTCGTCGGTGCCCATATCAGGACCGGGCGTATAGTCGTGAAGAGATTCGATCGCTCTTGCGAACAGTCGTATGAGACACTCTTTATTCACAGTCTTCGGATCCGCGAGGATTCCGGCTTTGCCGCCACCATGCGGGAGCCCTGCCGCAGCATTCTTAAGCGTCATCGCCCTTGCGAGTCTCATTATCTCTGTTGTGGTGAGATCCGGAGCCATCCGGACGCCACCGATGGCAGGTCCCGCGGCTATGTTGTCGATTACGACGATCGCTCTTAACTGTGCGACGGGTTCGTAGATGTGGATTATCTTCTCAGGTCCGAGATCGTCAGCGTATTCCTCAAAGATTGTCTGGCTTACATCCATGGTATCAGATCCTCCTCTTTGTCCGGCAGTTCTAGCATTCTGTGGTTCCCTATCTTTAAGACAATGCGATAAAACTTATGTGCATGTCGGCAATACACCAGATTCTCACCGCAGCCAGTGATATTATCTGGGACCCGTTCATGATGGTTCTGCTCATCGGGACCGGCATATTCCTTACGTTCAGGTTACGAGGGATTCAGGCACGTAAACTGGTGTATACCCTCCGCCTCATGTTCGAACGCAAAGAAGAGGGCAAGGGCGACATATCGCCATTTCGCGCTTTGATGACCACGCTTTCGGGAACCATCGGTACAGGCAATATCGCAGGTGTCGCCACCGCAATCTCACTGGGCGGTCCGGGCGCGATCTTCTGGATGTGGCTGACAGCCATACTGGGAATGGCAACAAAGTTCGCTGAATGCACACTTGCCCTGCATTACAGGGAAGAACTACCCGACGGCACCATGATAGGCGGACCATTTCATTATCTTGAGCGCGGGCTCAAGAACCCGCGATTGGGACTGGTTCTGGGCATGGCTTTCGCTGCAGCTGGCGCATTTTCATCGATTGGCGGAGACAATATGGCGCAGGCTAACTCCGTAGCCCTTGCACTGAAGGACACGTTTCATATCCCCGGGATTGTCACTGGCTTGCTTCTGGCACTGGCGGTGGGGATTGTCGTTATCGGCGGGATTAAGAGACTCGGGTATGTGGCCGGAAACCTGGTACCGTTCATGGCGGCTCTTTACATTTCAGCAGCCCTTGTGGTTCTGGTATTGAACTTTAAAGAGGTGCCAGGGGCTTTTTTGCTGATAATCGAGAGCGCATTATCAGGTCACGCCGCAGTCGGCGGATTTGCAGGGGCTACTGTTGCTCATGCCATGCGGTTCGGGATCGCAAGAGGCATCTTTTCCAATGAAGCAGGTCTTGGAAGCGCGCCCATGGCACATGCCACTGCAAAGACCGAGCGCAGCGTCAGGCAGGGATTGATAGCCATGCTTGGTCCGTTCATCGATACCATCGTGGTCTGCACCATGACCGGTCTGGTCATCGTATCCACAGGAGCATGGGAGACCGGCAAGACCAGTACCCGCTTGAGCATCCATGCATTCAACTCGGAGATAGGATACGCCGGCGATCTGGTGATAACGCTTGGCATGGTGCTCTTTGCCTTCACAACCATCCTGACATGGTCGTTTTATGGCAAGCAGTGCCTCTCATACTTTGTGGGAAAGGTGTCAAAAGACGTCAGATTCCACAAGTTTTCCATTGTTGTGTATTATTCCGTATTTCTGGTGGGAATCATTGTGGGCGCCGGTGTGGTGGACCTTCCGAATGCGACTACATACCTTGAGGCTATCTGGCTGTTTGCGGATATCAACAATGCCCTGATGGCACTTCCCAACCTGATAGGGTTGCTTTTGCTGAACAGGATCGTGGTGGGGATGGTCAAGGATTATTTTAAGGCGTGAGTGGGTGAAACCGGTTGGGGGCGCATAGGGGGCGATCAGGTGTGGGTACCATAGTGATGCTGCTACATGCATGGGACGATCTGCTTTGCATGGCGGGATTAAGGCATCGTTGTTGATTTGTGCCAGTGAACTTGCCGGAGCGGGCGGTAAGACAAACGTGGAATCGCTATGTACAGGCATTGGACTTAAGTCCGGGGTTTGGTGACTTATGATGAAAACGGGCACGGAAAAAATATAGTTAGACAAGTAACTGAGGAGTTGTTAAGTAGTTGTGGCTTAATTTAGAGTACTAAAAGAATCGGCTTTTTTTGGGGTGTTGATTGGGAACTTTGCTTCTAAAATCCTAATTATTCTATACATTTATCTTTATCTAAAAGAAAGATAAATTGTTTCCCTCTCGTGTGCTTGCGTAGATAACCTAATTTAGTTAAGCCCAAAAGATCTGTTCTTGCGGTTTGGTAGGTTATATTATAACGTTCTTGCATTTCTCTTACAGTTGTCGGTCTCTCATTTTTAGTCAGAGTGATAATCACGTCTGCTTGGCGGAAGTTTAGATTAGGATTATTTTTTATTGTTTCAAAAATCTTCTTATTTACCGACTTTGTTTTTTCAATGTACTTTTCGAATGATTTTAACGCAATATCGAGTTGTCTCAAGTTGAATTTTACAAAATAAGTAATGTCATTATTGTCTGTTTCGGAGTAAATATATGCCCGTATATATTTAACTGGCGCATTTTTTATCGCAGTGGATACTGCAACATACTCCAACCAATTATATCTTTGAGAAATTAAATACCAATAGAATAAAGCTCTTGCAGTTCTTCCGTTTCCATCATTGAATGGATGTATATATCCTATTACATAATGAAGCACTATTGCCTTAACAATAGGATGAAGATAAAATTCAGTGGGCTCAGTATTGGCAAAACCGCAAGTTTGTTTTAGGAGTTTATTAATGCTACTGTGATCAGGTGGCTCGTAAAGAAGCTGACCTTCATCTCTTGAATATACTTTAACCTCATTATCCGTTCTAAAAGCTCCTTCGTACTCTTTTTTTTCAAGAGTATCTTTAGTTATTTTTTTATGAACATCCAGAATAAGTTCTAATGTTAATGGTTGGTTTGGTTGCGTATTTTCTTTAATGTACATCATCGTAATGTAGTTGTTCAGTATCATTTGTTCAGAAGGGGTCTTAGGTTTCCTATTTTCCCTCAACATTTGTTTCGCGACTACCCTTGTTGTAGCTGCACCTTCCAACTGGCTAGAAGCTATTGCTTCTTCCATCAATGAATTGACTAAATATTTTCTTTTTAAGTCAACTGATGGCATGTGAGATTCAAAGTCAATTTTACCTCCAACTCGCATATCTAAGCCATGAAGCGCCTTCTCAATCAGTGGAGTTTGAACATAATGCAATGTTAAGCCATCCAGTCTAATCGCTCTATTATTAAATTCTCTAACTAATTTGGCATAACCCCATAACAGTTTAAGATTAAACTTAACGTCCTTAAATCTCATTGGGAGCTCATCCCAATGCAAATATTTTGAATTAACAATATCTAAATATGGTTTAAGCTCTTCGATAGACTTACTATCGCTTTGTCCTAACAACTTATATATTTCCTCATCATCGGGTGGTTTTTCTGGAAGTCTCACAGTTACACACGCTCTTTATCTACTTCTACTAATTTGACATTCATTAGTATTCATTTAACTATTTGTCTTGTAGATAAAGTTATCTACTAATTTGACATTCATTAGTACTCATTAGTATTCATTAATGTTGTTGAGTTTTGGTTCAATTAGGTTTTCTAGGATGAGGATTTGATTTTTAATAGAGATTCAAGATTTACGCTTATTTAGTGCCCGTATTTTTTCTTTACTATTCTCATGCATCCTCCTGATGCCTTCGATTTCTAATCAAGGGTCTTTGACTTCGTGATGTTGCCGTTGTGTGTGCGGAGGTCGGGTGGATGGGGGGATGTGGAATGCGCGACTTATCGGAAAGTCCATTGAAAATGAAAACCCCAAAAGATTTATGCATATTGTAAGGCGAGTCTTACATACAGCGAGGTGATCGAAATGATAAATGTTGCAATAACAAAACTCAGTTCCAAAGGGCAAATAGTGATTCCTTCGGAAATGAGAGATGATTTTAGTAAAGGGGAAAAACTTGTCATAATCAAGAGCGGAAAACAATTGATCTTGAAAAAAGTAAGCGATTTAGGTAAGAACTTCGAAGAGGATCTTGCTTTTGCTAAAAAAACGGAAGAAGCCTGGCAGAGTTATGAAAGAGGGGAATTTGTTTCCCTGCCTGCTGACAAATTTCTTGAAGAGATAGAAAAATGTTAGAGGTAGAGCATAAACCCAATTTTTTAAAAAAGATACATAAAATAAAAGATACTTCTGTTAAAGAACGAGTTAAAAATCAAATCAAAAAAATACTAGAAAATCCCGAAATCGGAAAACCAATGAAATATACAAGAAAAGGAACAAGAGAACTTTATATGGGTTCTTTTAGACTGTCTTATGCTTATTTAAAGGATGACAATAAAATAATCTTTTTAGATCTATACCATAAAGATGAGCAATGATTTTTTGGTACATGCTCGAGTAAGTTGTGGCGATTTACCGGAGTGTGCAGAGGGCGCGGAGACTCCGCGACCACTCGCACTCTCGGCGGTAATACTGTGTGCAGCCCGGGCGTGGCACGGTCGGGGCTGCCATCGTCACGCCCGGGTGGTATCGTGTCTGTGCATCCAACGGTTGGGGCGTTGTGCCAGTACTGGCAGCCGCCAGACACGCGGGTCAAAACCATCGAGACTGTCAGCGCGCACCTGCTGCGGGGTGAGCAGACCTTTGCAGATCACGGAGGCGGAGTCTGACACAGGACCGGATCATTGCATGACCCAGGGCGTGATTGCGGAGGGGCTGCGCGTAACAGACCTGGGAAACATGGCGATATCAGTTCTTCACCCGGTTCAAAGCGGAGTTTTCAGGGAATGCGGCGTTTTCGATGTTTATCGCAGGAAAGGTTTATATGCGAACAAGTATACTTCGGAATCAACCGAATATAGCTAACATACATGCGAAGGGGTATTATAGATGTCAAAAGTAGTCTGTGCTGAAACGATTTGTCCTTCCAGGCTGACAGATGCGGCACGGCAAAAGCTTAGTGAGAGTTTGTATGATGTGCATAAACGTATCTTTAAGGGTCTTGATGAAAGTGAATTTGATCATTATGTAGTTAATTCTCCTGCCAACGTTACAAAAATATTTATATATCGCAATAAACCAGGAAAAGAAATAATAGGATATTTTGCTGTTCATCGTTTTGAAAGATTTATTAATGGGAAGTTATTAGTTATTTTCAGGGCGGAAGTAGGATTAGTGCCTGAGTACAGACGGAAAAATGCCGATATTTCTTTCTGGTTGAAGGAGGCAATAAAATTCAAAATATTTCATCCGAGTAGGGCGGTTTATTTCTTGGTTTCGCCCATCAACCCAAGTGTTTACGCCATTTTAGTGAAGCACATTTATAAAATACATCCCCGATATAATAGCGGTATTCCATCAGAAGTTGAAAAGCTGATGATGCGCCTGGCTGATGAGTTCGGTTTAGAAATGGCTGATGAGAACAACCCTTTAATCAGAAAAGTAGGCTGGATAACACAGGCTACTGATAAGGAAAAAACATTCTGGCAAAGCTCTACAGATCCGCATGTACGATTTTATATTGATTCAAACCCCGATTTTAACAAGGGCAGCGGACTTCTTACACTCGTACCCTTAACTTTCTTAAACTTGTTCATATCTTTTTTCAGCTTTATTATTTTTTATAACTTAAAAAGAAGATCAGATACAACCTTCAACGTCTTCGTGCTTAGGCATCCTTCATCAGTCGTAATGATGGAGTAACGATGCCTGAGGGGTGCCAATTCTGTCGCGGCAATCTTTTAACCTATCCTGCAGAAATAGCATCATGACAGTCCACCGTCTGAGGATGCCACTGACCATTTCTGGTATCGTTCATTTGTATGCCGGCGGTCTCGCGTGTTTGAGCGGGACAGTCGTCACGGATTTGGACCGGGCAGGTGCTTCAGATGTTGCGTATTGGAGGGATCTCGTTTGTGAGGTGCGAATCAGGGTAATGGGGTGTCGTCAATGATCTTCTGTATGGATGTGAGACCTTGGTCTATGTGAAATTCTTCAGATGCATCGGATGCAAAAGTTCCTATTCCCCCGAGAAGATCCGAAGATGCCCGGTCATGAGATGTCCGAAGTGCAATTCCGCGCTTGACGCCGAGTACGACTACAAATCGATACAGCGTACGATTCGCAAGGACGAATTCATGCGTGAGTGCCCGGGTCACTGGAAATACTGGCCATTCATGCCGGTCGGCGATCTCTCCAGGATCGTTTCGATGGGCGAGGGTGGTACGCCTCTTGTTGACCTGACAAGACTGATGCCCCGCGCAAAGAAGTTTCTTGTGAAGTACGAGGCAGCCAACCCAACGGGCTCGTTTAAGGACCGCGGCTCATCGCTCGAGATCACAAAAGCGGTCATCGGGGGGCGGACGAGGGCGGTGATCGCAACAACCGGGAATATGGGGTCTTCTGTCGCCGCATTCGCCGCGTTTGCCGGACTGAGATGCAAGATCATCATCCCTGAAATCGTTGCACCGGCGAAGATCGCGCAGATGAAGGCTTATGGCGCTGAGATCGAGATCACAAGCGGCGACTACGCAGATGCCATGAATATCGCCGAGAACCAGGTCCGCGGCGATCCCGAGTCGTTCCTGGCGGGCGACTACCCGTGGCGGTGCGAGGGCACAAAGACGGTGGGGTTCGAGATCGCTGACCAGATGTACTGGCGTGTTCCTGACGCTGTGATCGCGCCCATAGGAAACGGCACCCTGATCTGGAGCGTGTGGAAGGCATTTAAAGAACTGATGATCACCGGGATTACCGATGCGCTGCCGCTCATAATAGGCGTTCAGGCAGAGAGATGCGACCCGGTCGTGAGAGCATGGGAGGAGCGGACTGACACGATCGTGCCGATAGAAAATCCAATAACCGTTGCCTCTGCAATCGCATGTGGCACCCCGATCGATGGCTTGCTTGCATTAAAGGCGATCCGCGAGTCAGGCGGCATCTGCATAAGAGTGACTGATGAGGAGATCCTTCGGGCGAGAGATGAACTCGGATCAAACGGCGTCTTTGTTGAGCCAAGTGGGGCTGTTTCGTTTTCAGGCGCAAGGAAGACTGGCGATCTGTTGGACCGGAAGACGGTTGTCTGTATCGCAACAGGGCACGGACTCAAGGATATGTACGGCATCGAGTGATGTGATGCTGCCTCAGGACTTTGCCCCTTGGGGGGCAAGTGCTCCGGAAGTGCCGAAACCCATTCTAAGCTCGATCTTCGCATCCCTCTTCAGTTCCTGCATCTTCATGTAAAACTTATCAACCCAGTGCTCCAACATGCTCCGCCTGACCCGCGTCATTCTGTCCACTATCGGTTCTCCGTCTGCCCTTCCTACGAACTTCGCCTCCTTCTCGATCAGGCGTTCAAATCGCCTCACAACCGCTGGAATCTTGCGGTCTATCAGCCAGGTATAGCTCTGCTGTACGGTTTCGGCGGTGGTGAGATGGTCCAGATACGATTCTCCAACACTGTGAATCCACCTCCCACATTTGGTAGCATCCCCCGGTGGTACCCCTGCAATAAAGGCATCCAGTCCGCCATCTGTCAGATATTCCAGATACGCCCCCCCAACCTCACTGAGCCAGTCCTGATATTTATCCCTGAGCATACTAATGATCTTTTGCTGGTCAGTTGCCCAGTTCCGGTTTTCTTCGGTCTCATACATCCGGTTGAGCCGATCTTCGAAGTCCGGGATGAGTTCCCTGACAAAATCATCATCGATTGACAGGATTCTGATCCGCCACATAAGTTCGCCATATCGTTCGCGCTGCTTGATTGCCGCAGTGCGGCTCATCACCACGTCATCGTCCCTGATGATATGGAAATCCGGGATCGCCTGCCGCACGAGTTCCTCATGGTGTGCATCGACCCTGTTTCGCGTATCGATTAACGTATTCAGGCGGCTTGTGTAATAGTTAATCTGACTGGTATCCTTCCCTGTGACCGGATCGATCCATTCCCAGAAGATCGGGATTCTCACAAGACCAAGTTCGACCCTTCCGATCTTCTCACGTTTGTCCTTTATCTCGTACGCCAGCGCCAGATCGGCGCCGACGAGTTCCTCGATCGT
>JAUWGA010000148.1 GCA_030606635.1 Methanosarcinales archaeon | reverse complement strand
TCATGGGAATGACCATCGCTGAAAAGATACTTGCAGCACACGCGGGCAAAGATAGCGTATCGCCAAAGGAGATCGTGGACGCAAAGATCGATTATGTCATGGTAAACGACGTGACCGGGCTTCCTGCGTTCGAGGTCTTCGAAGAGTTCGATGCCAACCCGATCCGTGAGAAGACGGTGCTGATCCAGGACCATTACGTGCCGAACAAGGATGTGGCATCGGCAGAGCAGGCAAAGTCGATGCGCGAGTTTGCCAGAAGATACGGGATCGAGAACCATTTCGATGTTGGTCGGGGCGGCGTCTGCCACCAGATCATGATCGAAGAGGGATTTGCAGCACCAGGACGGCTGATCGTGGGCGCAGACTCCCATACATGCAGTTACGGCGCACTTGGCGCACTCTCGACAGGTATCGGCTCATCGGAAGCCGCATCCGCAATGGCGACAGGAGAACTGTGGTTCAGGGTTCCTGAGACGCAGAAATTCGTCGTTGACGGAGAACTGGGTAAATATGTGATGGGGAAGGATATCATTCTTCACATTATCGGAGATATCGGAGTTTCCGGTTCTCTTTACAAGTCGATGGAGTTTTACGGCTCTGCAATCGAGTCACTCCATCTATCAGACCGGATCACGATCTCGAACATGGCGATCGAGGCAGGCGCAAAGTGCGGGATCATTCCGCCGGATGACGCGGTCTTCGATTACCTCAAGAACCGTGTCATCGGCGAGTATTCGCCTGTTTACGCAGACGAGGATGCGGAATACGAGGATACCACTGAATACGATGCTTCCGAGATCGTGCCGGTGGTTGCGACGCCGCATCTTCCTGAGAACGTGACCCCGGCATCCGAAATCGACGTGCAGATCGATCAGGCGTATCTCGGATCGTGCACCAACGGCAGGATCGAGGACCTGCGTGCGGCAGCCGCGGTGCTCAAAGGGAAGAGTGTGCACCCTGATGTAAGGATGATCGTGGTTCCGGCAAGCAAGAGCGTTTTTGAGCAGGCTATGCGAGAGGGGCTTATCGAGATATTTATGGATGCGGATGCTTATGTCGCGGGACCGACGTGCGGTGCATGTCTCGGCGGTTACATGGGCGTGCTTGCAGAGGGCGAGCGGTGCATCAGCAGCACGAACCGCAACTTCATCGGCAGGATGGGGCATCCGGATTCAGAGGTCTATCTTGCGAATCCGGCAGTGGTTGCAGCAAGCGCGGTTACCGGGCGGATAACCGATCCTGAAGATCTTTTGGAGAGGTGACTGCGATGGAAAAATATATCAAAGGCAGAGTATGGCGATTTTCAGAGAACGTGGACACCGATCAGATCATTCCAGCGATATATCTCGTGACTGGTGATCGGCAGGAACTTGCAAAGCACGCATTCGAGAATGTGAGACCGGACTTTGCGAAAGACGTCGCAGATGGTGACATCATCGTTGCCGGACCCAATTTCGGCAGCGGATCCTCAAGGGAACATGCGCCACGCGCTCTACTCGGGGCGGGTATCAAGTGCGTGATTGCGCCGAGTTTCGCACGGATATTTTACAGGAACAGTATCAACATCGGGTTGCCGCTTGTCGAGTGCGACGTCGATGCAGCGGATGGCGACGTTCTTGCTATCGATTTTGAGGACGGGAAGATCGTGAATACGAATACCAGCGCGGGATACACTTTCCCCTCGCTTCCTGATTTTCTGGTAGATCTGCTCGATGTCGGGCTTATCGAGAATACGAAGAGGAAACTTACGAGAACAGGATGAAAGACCCTGTCAACAACTTCGAAATCCCTCCGGAATGGATAGAGCGTGCTGCCCTCCCTGAAGACGAACTGAGCGCAGGCATATCAAGCGGCAGGCTCGTGCTGCTTGCTGACGGCTCGGTGTTGCGGCGCGGGTATACCACAGGAACGACTGCGGCAGCAGCGGCAAAGGCGGCTGTGCTTTCGCTCAAACGCATAATCGAGCGCGTTACGGTCCCGACACCTGCCGGAATCGATGTGACGCTGCCGGTCTCAGCCTCATGCGGCAGGGCATCTGCGATCAAGGACTGCGGCGATCACGGGTTCGATGTCACAGGTGGGATCGAGATCGTGGCAGAAGCGCATGAATCGGGCGGTGCTGACGTGGGTGATAGCATCTCGATTACGGCGGGCAGGGGCATCGGGGTTAAGAGGGGCGTGCCTGCGATCAATCCGGCGCCGATGGAGCAGATACGTGCCGCAATCGCAGAAGCTGTACGCGAGATCGGCATTTCCGGCGCAGACGTTATGATCTCGGTTCCGAGAGGCGAGGAGATCGCTCTTGAGACGCTGAACAGCAGGGTCGGGGTCATCGGAGGGATATCGATACTCGGAACAACAGGATTTGTCGAGCCGTGGAACGAGCACCTACTCGAGACGAAGCAGGAACTGATACAGCAGGCAGAGCAGGTGGTGCTGACCACCGGACGCCTCGGCATGAGATACTCGAATATGCTGTTTCCGAATCATACGGTTGTCATGGTAGGGAACAGGATTTCAGAGGGAATCGATGCTGCAAAGGACAAAAGCGAAGTGATCGTCTGCGGACTTCCTGGATTGATCCTGAAATGGATCGATCCTGAGGTATTGCGCGGATCAGACAGTCTCACGACCCAGGAATTGATCGACCGGAACCCGGATGACGCACGGATCGACCGGACGCTTGCCGCTGCAAAAGAGGATGCCCCCGGCGTGCGTATCGTCCTCTTAAACCGTGACGGCTCGATACTGCGAGATTATACGCCCTAAAACCGGATATCAGCTTCCCTACCCCCATCCCCCATATCAGTTGGTCTACGATCTGGATATTACCACCGACAGGGTGATCGCTAAGATAACATTGGTTACACACAGTGCCATTATCAACAGGTATAAGACGGGCACATTTAGCGAAAAGACGTCGCGCCATCTGATCCGCGTCAGATCGCCCCAACTTGCGGAGAATACGTTTTCAGGCACCGTTTCTTTGATATCCTCCAGTTCTATGACCGCATTCACTGATATTTCGAGAATCTTTTCGGTCGGCGGGTCAAATATACCGGATCTCGCCAAGTAAATCGAAACAGACGCCATCCGCTGGATATCATTGTTCACACCTCTCAGCATCTTCACGAATCTACCGAACATATCGTGCGACATGGCTTCTTTCATGTCATCGAAGACGATCACACATCTGCCAAATTCCCCGATTGCGTTGTAGATCGAACGGAGCATACAGTCATAGTCCGTCGGGTCCGAGCAGTGGATCACATCACTGCTGCTGTCGGTTCCGTCACTGATCATATCAATAAACAGCATGTCATCGGTCAATTTGTAAACCTTTGAGTCATATCTGGACTGGAGCGCTCTGACGGTATCCGGAGGGTGTTTGTAACAGACCCATATAACGCCCTCGACAGGAGCATTTAGGCACACCTGATAAACCGCTTCGTAGAGATCCTTTTCCTTGTGTCCACACAACAGCACGCTTCCATGAGTGAATATGTCCTCGAATGATTCCATTTGCACTTTACCCCGTGCATGATTCTCTGACGTTCATGTAATAAATATGTAACCCACCGCCCCTCCCGCGCCCCCCTGCGGACAACCCCCGACGGACAGAAGTGTTATATGCAAATCTTTGTTAATTAGCTAAAAACGGGTATTTACCACGGCTTGAACCATGACTCCAATCCCATTCCTCCTGATCGACAACAGCGTTCATAATCAGGACCTGTACTATGCGACCCGGTTCCTTGCGCCGGATCAATTTTTATATTTGAGATCGGGGGACGAAGAGATACTCATGGTACCGGAGATGGAACTCGGTCGCGCCTGCAAGGAATCGCGGATAAGCGACATCCGCACGACATCGGATTATCATGTAATCGAGAAACTGAAACAGTACGGGCGAGACCGTGCGCAATCTCTGGTCGTATCAGGACTGCTACATGACGAAGGCGTAACCGAAGTTAATGTCCCGCACAACTTCCCGGTATTCCTTGCAGACGAATTGAGAGGTGACGGATTCAAGATCCTCCCGGTCCAGAGCCCGATCAGAAAATTGCGATCCGTAAAGACCAGAGAAGAGATTGAATTGATCAAAAATGCACAGACCTGCTGCGAAGCTGCCATGCGTAGCGCAATCGATCTGATACGAAGAGCAAGGATCAGAAGAGGCGTCCTGTCAGACCCGGACTCTGACCAGCCATTGACGTCCGAGCGGGTCAGGACGGCGATCGAACGCACCCTGCTCGACTGCGGCTGCGAATCAGAAGGGACGATCGTTGCAGGCGGGAAAGGCGCAGCCGATCCGCACA
>JAUWGA010000072.1 GCA_030606635.1 Methanosarcinales archaeon | reverse complement strand
CACGGCATTCTGGAGCGCATATTTCTCTATCAGTTCTCTCGTCTCATCAATTTCCATAAAATAGCCCGACTCGGATTCGAACCGAGGTGCTGGGATCCAGAGTCCCAGATGATTGACCGCTACATCATCGGGCTGCGATTCCATATAAGGAGGGGTGGTGATATAAATTCTTTGGTTCGCTTGTGGCTGGCTTGTGTCTGCAAAGTTACTATAGCAAAGGGGGGCTTGGGTTTTCAAGTGGTCGTGGCGTAGTGCCAGTTATTCGCGATCCTCCGACCCAGACACCAGGCAACCTGACACTCCCACCATATCGAAAGTTTAATAGTCCTAAAACAAAGTTTGGAAAGACGGACGGATCATTCAGGAGAGCTGTCGCATGACCACAATGGACGCACTCGAGAAAACATTGTCAGACCTGCATAATAAGACCGCAATCGAGGTAAGCGCGATAGCGAGTCGGAATGGGGTACTGATCGTAGCGAATGCGTCAACTGATGCGAAAACGTTCGCTGCCATGGCAGCAACGATGCTTGGAGCCGCTGAGATCACATCAGATGGGTTGGATCAGGGGGTGCCTGACCGCATGATCGTGGAGTCGCTGTACGGGCGTCTGATCGTGATGGGCGCGGGCAAGAAGATGCTGCTGGCAGCAATGACCGAACCAGACACGAATCTTGGCATGATACTGGCAGAACTTGAAAAAACCATCGAGGAGATCGTTGCCATCGTCGAGCCTTCTTAACGATACAGGTATAGATGGTGGATCACTCGATCCAGATAACATCGACCTCGTCACCTTCATCGAGACCTTCTAATTCCTCCCTGATCACAACAAAGCCATTTGACCCTGTGACCGAACTTAAGATGCCTGCTCCGGACGTCATGACCGGATGCGCCGCGCCACCAGTGACATGCACCCTTGTGTAGGTGAGATATCCGATCTTCGATGCGATCTTTGCACCGAGACGTGCGCGCATCAGCCGATCAGGCATCCGGGGCATTCGCGCCAGTTCCAAGATCGCAGGACGCCCGAACTCGAATAGGGCGATCAGACATGCGACCGGGTATCCGGGCAGCGATAGTACAGGCATCGCCCCAGTCTCGCGCCCGGTCTTGCCGATCGTGTCGATCATGCCGAGCGCGGCAGGCTTTCCCGGGCTCAGACCGACGCCGTGCACCAGCAGGCTCCCGAGTGATTCGATCGCGCCCGGTACGTAATCCCGCGCCCCGACAGAGGTGCCGCCGCAGAGGATGATCGCATCGCAGTCTGCGGACGCAAGAATCTCTTTCTCGATCAGGTCGGGATCGTCGATGACGATATCTTTGTAAACCGGAATCCCGCCCCATTTTTCGACGTAAAGACCTACCATAATCCCGTTCGTCTCCCGAATCTTGCCAGTCTCGCTTTCCAATTCGCTCTGCATCGGGACGAGTTCCGATCCGGTCGGGATGATCGCAACCCTCGGGCGGGCATACACCGGCACGTGTGATATGCCGATCATGCCAAGCATTGCGATGTCACATCCGCGGAGATGATGCCCGCACTCAAAGACGGCATCGCCATGGCAGACATCCTCCCCGACCATGCTGACGTGCTTGTTCGGGTGCACGGCAGAACGGATTTCGACCATCCCACCACTCTCTGCCGGTATGGTGTCCTCGATCATGACCACAGCATCCATATCATCTGGCACTGGTGATCCCGTGTGCACACGGACGCAATCGATGCCCTCCCGAAGCAGCACAGGATTTGGCGGCGAGGCGCCGGTCGTCTCTTCCGCACGGACCGCGTAACCATCCATCGCGGCACGCCTGTGATCCGGGACGTCGATTGCTGATACGATCCCCTCTGCAAGGACCCGATCCACAGCGTCTTTTACCGGTACGCGCTCCCGCCGATCGATTGGAATGATATGTTCGAGGAGTGTCTTCTTTGCAAGATCGACACGGGTTCGCTTCTTAAAGACCATGATACCAAACCGGTTCAATCGTAGAAAAACTTAACCGCAGCGACAGCGATCCATGCATTTATGGAGTTTAGCGAATGGGAGCCACTCTACACAGAAATCCTCGCAGACTTCGGCTTCGACCGATCCGAGGACGTTGCAAGCGCACGCATCCTCGCAGAACTGCTGCATGGAAGGGCAGGCGCGCTTCTGGATCTTCGCGGCATCATATCGGGAAGGGACGTTGCGGTGTGCGGGAATGCGCCATCGCTTGCGTCAGAGATCGATTTGATCATGCCTGATCAGATCGTCATCGCGGCAGATGGCGCAACGACCGTCCTGATGGCGAACCGGACGATTCCGGATGTGATCGTGACCGATCTGGACGGAACGATCGAGGACATTATCTCTGCAAGCAAAAAAGGGTCGTTCGTGGTAGTTCATGCGCACGGCGACAACATCCCCGCGGTCCGGGCGGTTGTGCCGCTGCTCTCAGGGAAGGTGCTTGGCACGACCCAGTCAGAGCCGTTTGACGATATCCACAACTTTGGCGGATTCTCTGACGGGGATCGGTGCGCCTTCCTCGCAAAAGCATCTGGTGCTGCAAGTGTGACGCTCTTCGGATTCGATTACGACGATCCGGACGTAAATGATGTTAAAAAGAAAAAACTGGGATGGGCAAAGCGTCTGATCGAGGAGTATTTATGAGCATGAGCATCAGTATGAGCACGAGTATGGAGATTGCGGGCCATCCAGTATCTAAAGGAGTGGCTTCCGGCAAAATTCTGATCTCTGATACGCCGATATCATTTCTTGGTGGAATCGATCCGAATACCGGGGAGATCATAGAGAAGAACCATCCAAAAAATGGTGTTTCGATCGCAAACCGTGTTTTCCTATTCCCCCACGGAAAAGGATCGACTGTTGGGTCGTACATAATCTACAGTCTCAAGAAGAACGGTGTAGCTCCGTGCGCCATGATCAACCTCGCATCCGAGACGATCGTTGCGGTTGGCGCGATCATATCCGATATTCCGCTCGTGGACCGTCTCAAAGATGATCCGTTCACGGTCTTTCATGACGGCGATCTTGTGGAGGTGGACGGGACCCGGGGTTATGTGACCCGGAAGTGAGCACGCCGCGCAAGGCGGCAACCCGTCTGACGACATAGGTATTTATATCATGAAATGGAAACACAGAAATAACCGATTGCCTGCGTTTAATTCGCATCGGAGGGAATATTATCACGTACCTCAAGACTCACATATCCGGTGGAACTCTGCTGGTCGCAGTATGCGATCAAGAGTTGGTCGGGCAGACGTTCAGCGACGGTACGCTGACGCTGGAGGTCTCTGAGTTCTTCTACAAAGGCGAGATAACATCCCTGCCCGATGTCGGGGGTGCGCTTGAAAATGCAGGAATCGTAAATATTGTGGGTAAGCGGTCTATCGCGCATGCAATCGAACATGGTATTATAACTGAAGACAATATCATTGTAATCGATGGTGTGCCACATGCACAGACGGTGACGATGCCGGCTTCACCACAGGCACCTTAGACATTATAGATGGGACAGGACGTGTTTGATATAGGAAAAGACGACGAAACTACCGAAACAGCATCCGATGTAACGATTCCAAGTGAAAATATTACTATCTGGGATGAAGTGGGGTTAGTAAATGCAGTTATAGCGAAACATAAGCAATTTCTCGAGACCTATAATAGCGAGTTCGCGGATATCGATTCCCATGTATCGAAACTCAAAGAATCGTCCAGCGAGGAGAAGCGGGAGCGGGATGATATCAACGAAAGCGTTGCCGAACTAAAGGAGAAGCGACAACTACTGTACCACAAGATAAAGCAATCCAGGATCGAGATGTTCGACCTGATCAACATCAACCGAGATGTGCGGAAGAACGAGCAGGAGATGGCACAGCTGCAGAAAGAGATCGAAGCACTGGACTGGAGACTTCAGACGACGGTCATGGGAATCCAGAAAGAGCGCGAGATCGTTGAGAAGATCAAAAAACTCTCTGCACAGATCGAAGAGGTGGATGATGTGAGACCTTCCGACGAAACCGGTGAACAGATCAAACAGTTGTCCACACAGATAAAAGAGATGACGGACGAGGCTGATGGGTGCCACAATGAACTTGTTGACATCGCGGATAAGTCCCAGGAGCACCACGGATCGTTTGTTGAATATGCCGAGCAGTTGAAAGGGACGCGTGGACGCTACATCTGGCTGCAAAGCCGGATCAAGAGCCACGTGAGTGCGGTTAGCTACTGGGAAGGTAAACAGGGAGAGATTACAGCAGGAGATGGTGATGATGACTGAGGCGTCCGGTGAACTTGAAAGCATGACTGAAAGGGAGTTAAAAAGTAATATCGAAAGTCGTAAGCGCCAACTAAATAATTTAAATACCGATATAAGGAAATCCATCGGTGAAATTAAATTGCACCGGGGCACGGTAACCAAACTGCGAGAAAAACGCGATGAACTGAATGCATACGTGAAAGAATGTGTAAAAAAGGCGCATGTTTGCAGAAAGGCTAGGGATGAGGCAAATCAGAAGATTGTTGATCTGAAAGAACTCAGGAAGGGCGCACAGGATCAGATAAACCAGAAGTGGGAACAATTAAACCAGGTGAAGGGCAAACGCGACCAATCAAACGCGATCGCGAAGATGCGCACCACAAGTCTCGAAAAAGCTTACGCGCATGAATTGTATGTGTTCACTCACGCAGATATCCCGCTGAAACATGAAATAGGTGCTTATGAGCGGTTAAAAGACTTCGGCAAGCGGCTGAACGCGAGCAGGGAAGCGGACAAGACTCACACGGAACTTGTTCCGATGTACAAGCAGGTAAAAGAACTGCGCAATAACGCCGATGAGATACACCAATCCATCCAGAGCCTTGCAGATGAATCGCAGCAACACCATGACGAGTTGCTCGGCATATATGCGGAGCTGGACACCGTTCGCAAGGAGGCGAATCAGTACCATGCACGGCTGAAGGATGAGTACCACATCATCGACCCCATGAGCAAATCGATCGATGCGCACAAGGCATCAGTTACACGCCTGCAGGAGGAACTCTCCGCGCACATCGACGCGCTGAAGGACCGGCAGAAGACGGGTGGTGCTGAAGAGTGCAAGGTTGCAGTGGAAAAATTAAAGACAACGGGTCGCATGAGCCTCGAAGATCTTCGAGTGTTGATGGACAACGACGCTATCTCGTTTGACTGATAATGCAGTGCATTGCGATCGATGTTGGTGCGGGAACGCAAGATATACTAGTCTACGATGACAAAAAGAGCGTTTCACAATGCTTCAAGATGGTTCTTCCGTCCCGGACCGTTATTGTGGCAGAGCGCATCAGGGATGCAACAGATCAACGCAAAGATGTCTTTCTGGACGGGTTTACGATGGGCGGGGGTCCATGCGTTCGCGCAATAAAAGATCATCTAAAGTCGGGGTTGCAAATTTACGCAACAGAAACTGCCGCAAAAACGATTTACGACGATCTTGACCGGGTACGCAGCTTGGGCGTGGCGGTCATGCCGGATGGTGCAGAGGCAGATTCCGGCGTGGTCCGCATCGAGACGCGGGATATCGACATACCTGCGGTTCGCGGGATGCTCGGGCTATTCGGGATGGATCTGCCAGAGACGTTTGCGGTTGCTGTGCAGGATCATGGCGAGAGCACGGGAAGCAACAGGATCTTCCGGTTTGAGCATCTCAAGCGGCTGATACATGCCGGCGGCGATCTGCAGTCGTTTGTATATACCAGAGAGACGATTCCCGGATATCTCACACGTATGCATTCTGTTGCAGAGACTCTTGCAGATTTTGAGCTTGTCCTGATGGACACAGGACCTGCAGCGATATTCGGTGCGGTGCCTGACAGAGCACCGGTATCCGGAGCAAACGATTCGCCCGAACCAAAGATCGTGCTCAATATCGGAAACGGGCACACGCTCTGCGCAATACTCATGGATGAGCGCGTGACAGGCGTATTCGAGCACCATACGAGACAGCTGGACACGGGGACGCTTGATACCTACATCGATAAACTTGCAGACGGGACGCTGACGTTTGAGGAGATTTTTGAGAGCGGCGGGCATGGCTGCTACATAGGGGAGATTCCTGACACCATGCCGCAGGTGATCGTTACAGGACCGAACCGGTGCATCGCAGAACATAGCAGGCATGACGTTACGTTTGCGGCACCGCACGGCGATATGATGCTGACCGGATGTTTCGGGCTGGTCAAAGGACTGCTATCCACAAAAGGTGATCGCTAATGGCAGATCATGGTAATCGCACGTTATACGATCACAAATGCACAGTATGCGGCACTTGGATGGAGACGACTATCAAAAAAAGCAAGAAAGGTGCAAAGAGCATTATGTATTTCTGTCCCGAGTGTGGATTTTCGTATAGTGTGCAGGAGTGAATGTAACGTTCCCCACTCAGAAAGGGATCGAAAAATCATAACTACTCAAGTGTATTGATTGATTCCCTGATTGCGATTCTATGTTTTCTGGCAAGAAAAATCACCGCAGAATGCGTTAGCAAAGCCGTTGGCAGCACGCGGAGGGTGCAGATCTTTTTTTGTCCTTCTCCGTGGTACCTGCGTGCTCCGCGGTTAAATTACCTGATTTGGACCCTGTGATGTAGCCACCGCCCTTCCAGCGTTCACGGGTGCATATTTAAACACTGCGATCTGCGAAACCAATCGCGTCTAAATCGGCGTCCCTTCGGCCTGTGTCATTTCCCCGAACCTATGCATCAACTCTTTCGTGATCGTCCCGACCGATCCGTCGCCGACCGGACGCCCATCGACCGTCGCGATAGGTGCGATCTCTGCTGCGGTGCCGGTCACAAAGACCTCGTCCGCGGTGTACAGGTCAAAGAGCCCGAGATCGGTCTCCAGCAGGGGATATCCGAGATCCTGCGCGATATCGATGGCTGCTGCACGCGTGATCCCGCGCAGGTTGTTCATGACCTGCGGCGTCGAGATTGTGCCGTTTTTTATGATAAAGATGTTATCGCCGGATCCTTCCGAGATATTCCCGCGCACATCGAGGATGATCGCTTCATCGCCGCCCTTCTGGTTCGCTTCGATCTTTGCAAGGATGTTGTTGAGATAATTCATGGACTTGATATTCGGGGAGAGTGATTCCGGCGCATTCCTCCGCACCGTGACCGTGACCGCAGAAAGCCCTTTTTCATACAGATCGCCGTACATCGCGCCCCATGGCTGGCATATTATGAACAAATTCGGCACCGGACACTTTCTTGGATCAAGACCGAGATCGCCGATCCCTCTGGAGACGATCGGTCGTATGTACGCGTCCACAAGATCATTGACACGAAGCGTTTCGAGGATGGCTTGTTTCATCTCATCCTTCGAGAGCGGAATATCCAGCATGATCGCCATCGCCGAATCATATAAGCGGTCGATGTGCTCATCCAGACGGAAGACGCGTCCGTTGTATGCGCGTATGCCTTCGAAGACGCCATCGCCGTATAAAAAGCCGTGATCGTAGATCGAGGTCACTGCCTGATCTTGTGGCACGAAATCACCATTCGCATAAACCTTAAGCATATACTCACCTGCATACCGTTATCGCCGGAGCGCTTATAGATGTTGCGACGGTGTCAGGAATATCAAAAGACGATGTATGGGCTGAGTTTCTGCAGGACACGCCAGATCTGCAAACAGGTTCGCAGGTTCGGTCTTGTGATCCGTGCACCTGCCGGAAGGAAAATCGGTAGTGTCTCAAGAGTTCAGTATTTGTTAGGCGCGATTGACCAACTCACGACACCTTGAAGTGTGGAACCGTGAGAGGTTGTAATGCACAAAAGCGACCGCGCCATAACCCGGTGACTACTATGAAACCAGCCAACGCAACGATCATTGATGTCATAGACGAGACCCCGTCGGTCAGATCGTTTATCTTCGATCGCTCACTTGAGTTCCTACCCGGGCAGTACGTCATGGTCTGGGTGAGGGGCGTTGACGAGGTTCCGATGTCGCTATCAGACCACAACATGATCACAGTGCAGCGGGCGGGGGATGCGACCTCCGCGATCTTCGAACTTGCCTCCGGAGACACCGTTGGCATCAGGGGACCCTACGGCAGGGGTTTTGATATCACTAATCCCGTGCTGGTCGTTGCAGGAGGGGTCGGTGCAGCACCGCTTGCCCCGCTTGCAGAGGCGGCGCACGGGATGGGGTATGATGTGCTGACACTGCTTGGCGCACGCACGCGCGATGAACTCCTGTTCCAGCGCAGGTTTGGGGATGCAGGAGAGGTTATGATTGCAACCGATGACGGCTCTGCAGGATTTCACGGAAGGGTTACCGATCTGTTGGATCGCGGGATGGCTGACCGATGCATACGCTCCTGCGGTCCTGAGCCGATGATGTACGCACTCCTTTCGATGCTTGGTGAGCAGCAGCGTGGGAATGCACAGTTCAGTCTGCACCGATACATCAAGTGCGGGCTTGGAATCTGTGGCGCCTGCTGCATCGACCCGTCAGGAGAATGTGCGTGCGTGGACGGACCGGTCTTTTATGGCAGCGAACTGGTCGGCTCTGAGTTTGGCAGGTACAGACGCGGGGTTGATGGGGTCAGGATCAAGGTGTGATGTGAGACCGCGTCTTCGCGGGCGGTTGTCAGACCGGTTTCCGTACATGCTCAATATCGTGTGGAGTCTTTTTACCACGACCTGACTGATCATGTTCCGGTTTCCAACGCCAGCGTAACCCGGCAGCCACCAGAGCAGGATACCTTTAAGTACATCAATCG
>JAUWGA010000143.1 GCA_030606635.1 Methanosarcinales archaeon | reverse complement strand
ACACGCACGGCTCCCGACGCCTGAAAAGAGCGAGGAATCGATCCGGGACTGCGAGGACATCGTTGGACGACACCCCCTCGGTTATCCTGAGATGCTTGCAGATGCCGCAGGCAGCGTCCGGCACATCGATGCCACACACCGTCGGGGGTGTGCCATGGTGAAGACCTTCACTGCGCTGCTAATTCTTGCTCTCTTCATTTCACTACCGCTCTTCGCTCTGTTCGCCGCATCGTCCAACATCGCACAGCAGCCCGAGCCGATTGCGGTCTTGATGTCTGACATAATCGCAGAGGGTGTGGCTAACAAGTCCGACTATACGATCTTCACCAAACAACCTGAGGACGTGTACGTCTGCACACATATAGCGTGCAGACAGGCTGAGTGGATCACAGACAACTGCGGATACGGAACCGGGATCGTCATGCTGTGGTCAAGCGTCAACGACAGTCACGCCCGCACATGGGTGGAGATCGGCAACGAGACTTACGTTATCGAATCCATCGACGACCAATACTGGGCGGAAGATGAGCACGAACGCATCTTCTCGGATCAGTTCGAGATAGAATTTGTGACTACCGCACAGGGATGGATACATGCTAACGAGAGCAGCGAAGCGTTCTGCAATCAAACAGGAGATGAGAACGGATGAGACTATCGGACATGTTTCCGATCGATCTGATTATCTTGTGCCTACCTATAATTTTATTCGTTGTATTGTTTTTATGACTCACCGCACCGAAGAAAGGGACGATTGAACGATCCGAAACCGCCTGACAACGTCTGATGTTCCAAATCCCATCATCGAACTCGAGAGATGTAGGTGGCGGTTTGGGTCTGTTTGTAGTGATTTACCATAATATTCAGAATTTCGATGATAAACCGATAGGTTTATATGGGATAACGTTGCATATTTTATATTGGGAGTGGCTATAGCGTGATCCAAAGCGCCACAAAACAAAAACGATTAGAGGGAGTAACAATGAAACTATTACAGAGCATACCAACCCAGAAGTTCGAAAAGAGCAAGAAATCGATCTGGGACTACGAGAGCATCGTTGGGCGACGCCCGCTCGAATACCTGGAGATGCTCGCAGAGAATATCACAGGCAATGTCCAGCACATCAATGCAACATACACCGGCGGGGGTGTTGCAGAGATTCTAACCAGTCTGGTCCCATTGTACAATAGATTGGGGATTGAAACGGGATGGAACGTGATACGAGGGGATGATGAGTTCTTTTCGGTAACAAAGGGTTTCCACAATGCGCTTCATGGCAGTCTGGACGGTCTCGCTGACATCCGTATGTATGGACCTCGGGGTACGCCGGATGAACCTGAAAGCCGGGCCGGTAGACTCGAGATGAATCAGGATATCTTCGAGACGTACCTCCACTGGAACGAGATCAATTCGGAGGAGATGGACATCGATGGTGATTTTGTGTTCATGCACGATCCCCAGCCAGCAGCCATGATACGCGCAAAGGAGGGGGGAAAGTGGATATGGAGATGCCACATCGATGTTTCAAGTCCGGACCGCCTCGTCTGGAACTTCCTTAAGGAATTTGTCTCGAAGTACGACGCATCTGTATTTTCAGCGCCGCTTTTTGCAAGACCTGATATACACACCAGGAAGTTTCTTGTGCCGCCATCGATCGATCCGCTGAGTGACAAGAACATCGAACTTCCGGAGGGTGAGATCGATAAAGTGCTTGAAAAATACGAGATCACCAGAGATAAACCGACCATTGTGCAGGTATCACGGTTTGACCGGTTAAAAGACATTCCCGGAACCATGGACGCATATAAACTGGTGAAAGAGCGGATCGACTGCCAGTTGATAATTGCAGGAGGGGTTGCATCGGACGACCCGGAGGGGCTGGAGGTCTATCACGAAATCGCAAAGAAGGCAGAAGGTGACCCGGATGTCCACGTACTGCTCGGATCTCCGCCGTTTACGGAGATCGAGATCAATGCATTCCAGCGGGCAGCCGACGTGATCATGCAGAAATCGCTGAAAGAGGGTTTCGGACTGGTGGTTTCGGAGGGACTCTGGAAGGGAAAGCCAGTGGTCGGCGGCGCAACCGGAGGAATCCCGCTGCAGATCATCGATGGCGTCACAGGCTATCTTGTGAGTTCGTCAGAGGAAGCGGCGTACCACATAGCCAATCTCTTGAAGCACCCGGAACTTGCCACGAGACTCGGAGAGAACGGAAGAGAGCATGTCAGGAATAATTTCCTGATAACAAGGCATCTTAAAGATCATCTCCTCCTCCTGCTCAGTCTCGGAGATCCGTCGGGGATCGTCGAATGATGTGAGTGATGTGAGTGATGTGAGTGGTGGATGCGACTTCGGGGAAGTGCTGAGCGGTATCCGGTCAAGATCGTGTTGTGGGTGGAGGTGTGTCGGTAGGCGCGCCTCTGGTGGAGGCAAGGGGTCTGGCGTGAACTTTGTCAGGAAGCCAGCCTCACAGAAACCGATAATAACCAGAACACGAGAATGTTACCATAATGGGTCGTCAGGAGCGATCCACCGATAACGGCTTTGTCGCCGACGCTTGCGTTAATGGATGCCTGTGGCGTCCATCGATGCCACCGTCAGCAGGGTGGGGCGTTTCCACTGCCTGCAAGGCAAAGGCATTACGGGAAAAAGGCGATCCTATGGATGAAATACTAAATATTTATGAACGTCTGGACGGGCGCACCACGCTTGATGACTTTAAGGCAAAGATCGATGAGAAAGTCGCCACAATGGGCGGGCTATGCGATGAAGAGACCGCGGCTTTACTGGTTGCCCAGGAACTCGGAGTGGACGCACCGGTCACGAAGATCAAGGATATCACGCCTGACAACAGCAACGTCTCCTTTGCCTGCCGGGTGGTATCCGTCTCTGATGTACGCGAGTTTTCAAAGAGCGACGGATCGACTGGAAGGGTAGCTAACATCGCAGTCGGAGACGAGACCGGGACGATCCGGGTCTCGCTCTGGGACGAACTCGCGGATCTCGTAAGTGAGATCGAGGTCGGAGAGCACCTCCAGATCGGCGGATATGCGAAGGATGGCTACGCGGGCACAACCGAGGTCTCGGTCGGCAGGACAGGGCACATCGACGTGATCGAACCGTCGCACGAGATCGAGATATCTATAAAATCGCACCCCATCGCAGACCTGTGCGCGGGTATGGTCGATGTGAACGTGACAGGGCAGGTGCTTAATGTAAGCGACATCCGCACCTTCAAACGCAGGGATGGCTCGAACAGCACAGGCAGCGTCGGCAACATCACGATCGGGGATGAGACCGGCAAGATCCGGGTGACGCTCTGGGACGCTAAGACAGAGATGCTTGAAGCGTTAAATGTCGGAGACTCTATAAAAATTACATGCGGCTACACGCGCGAGAACAACTACGACAGCGCGATAGAGATCCAGATCGGGGACCAGGGTACAATCGAAAAAAGCGATGAGACTGTGGAGTATACCGAAGATATTACCCCGCTCTCTGACATCGGCATCGATGAGACCTGCACGGTCATTGGTTATGTGACCGGTCTTGATGAGACGAGAGAGATCACACGCAGCGATGGGAAGATATCACGGGTGACGAACATCTACATCTCCGACGAGACCGGAAAGACCAGACTCAGGGTTGCGCTCTGGGGGGAACACGCGGACATGCCACTCGATATCGGGGACAAGATCCGGATGATCGATTGTTATGCGAAATCCGGATGGAATGGCGGGATTGAACTCAGCGCTGGCTGGAAGAGTTCGGTGCGCGTGATATAAGGGTAAGGCACAAGGGCAAGGCGACTCCCGATTGCGATCTCCAGTTGAAATGAAGGGGTCATTTATATCAGGAGGGGGGACTGTCTGAACATACGAGTGTTTCCGGAGTTGCGGCGCATGGCGCTGATCAGACCCCTGATCTCCACGTCGCATCGACCTGATCGGGTCTGAAGTCAGGTAGCACCACCGAATCCTCAATTGGGAGCGACTCGCCGCTTGCAAGCATCAGAAGACCCGTGTATGCGATCATCGTGCCGTTGTCGCCCATAAACCTCTTCTCAGGGACGTGAAACGCCGCGCCCCTGTCGGCGCACATAATCTCAAGCATCTCGCGAAGACGCGTGTTTGCGCCGACGCCGCCAGCAAGCAGCACATCGTTCTTCTCGGTGTGCGCAACCGCACGCTCTGTAACCTCGACAAGCATGGCAAACGCAGTCTCCTGGAGCGAGAAGCAGACGTCAGCGAGCGAATGTTTCTTAAGCGCCTCCTTTGCTGCGGTCATGAGCCCTGAAAACGAGAAATCCATCCCCTTGACCACATACGGAAGCGGGATGTACTCTGTTGCAGCCAGCGCCTCGCTCTCGATCTTGGGTCCGCCAGGATGCGAGAACCCCGCGTGCCTTGCGAACTTGTCAAGCGCATTTCCGATGCCGATGTCAAGCGTCTCCCCAAATATCCGGTATCTGCCGCCCCGGTACGCAAGCACCTGCGAGTTTGCGCCGCTCACATAGAGCATCACCGGATCATCGATTCCGCACTGCCACCTGCC
>JAUWGA010000127.1 GCA_030606635.1 Methanosarcinales archaeon | reverse complement strand
CGAAGACGCGGAATCGATGCTTCGTTCGCATGGCTTCTGCGGCGTCCGGGTCCGGGATCATGGTCGCCTTGCCTGCGTCGAGGTTCAATCAGGCGATTCCGAGCGGTTTCGGGTCGTGCAAGAGGCTGTGGCACCCGCGTTTGCGCGGATCGGTTTCGATCGCGTGGTGCTTTCAAGGCTCCGGTCCAGGACGCTGTGAATGTGAGTTGCCGGATTCTCCGCAAGTGATGCAACCGCATTTCTCGAAGATTTTAACCTGTGTTTGCCAGTTTGTGGGCTTTATTTTCATCACAAATCCCCGACAGAGATCGATAGCTCTTCGAATCCCACGATCTTCTTCTCTGTTTCCAGTACCTCATCCTCTACAGTATAGCCGGCTTCTACCAAAAAATCTTTCAACGTCCCGAGCTTGGCTGTTTCTTCCAGTTGTATCACTATAACTTCCCCCAAATTCTTCTTTGCCTCTTCAGGCGTATGTCCGCAACTCGCAACATCTAATTCCGGGCAATATGCCGTGAACATCCCCCCTTCTTTCCACACTTCGACGGTAGTGATCATCTTTTTCATGGTTGTCCATTACCGCTTAGTGAGGTGCTGTATTGAAATTTTCGCTTTGCCCCCGTCATCCGGAACCACAGCACCCGCCAAACCGAACCAAGCTCCACTTCACAGATACCGATTCACCGGACCCTGTGCGGCATCTCCGCACCATCCGGTATCGAGTGGATATATCGCTTCCGAAACTCGGGGTTTCGCATCATGCAGTAGTCGGCAGATCCGTTGTACGCAGAGTGCTTTCCGATCCGCTTCCAGATCTCGCCAAGCGGCTCTTCCCGCACGTTTCCGAACGATAGCGGCGTATACGCACACGGCAGAACATCGCCTGTCGATGTCACATGCACCCACCGCCTGCCGGCAAAGCAGCCAAAGAGATCGGGACCCATAAAATACGGAAACGCAGTGACCCTGGGACCATCCGGCTGCCGGTTAATCCTTTTCTGGAAATTCGTGAGTCTGGCAACATCGTTTTTCGTGATCACCTCGTCCTCGTGATCCATCCACCTGCCAACAGCGATGATCTCGTAGATCGAGAGCTCGTGCACCCCGAGATCGCAGGCAAGCGAATAGAATTCATCCAGACTGTCGATGTTTGCAGGTGACACCACCACGAACATGTCGACAAGCATCTCCGCAGAAAGCGCGTTTTTAATGCCGGTTATAGCATCATCGAATGCACCACCGCGCCCCCGCATCCTGTCATGTTCTATAGCGTCCGCGCCATCGAGGCTGACCCTGACAGCATACATGCCAGCACTCTTCAGTGCGTGCGCCATCTCTTCGGAAAGCCCGTAACCGGACGTAAACGAGGTTGCAATCGCCCGCTCCTTGTCAACATGCGCAACCATCTGCGGGAGATCCTTCCTCATCATCGGCTCCCCGCCGTCAAAGGAGATCAGGTATGTGCCGAGATCAAGCGCCTGATCGATCACACTCTCAATCTCATCGCGCTTTAGTTCCTCACCACCTGCGATGTCTGATGCACCGCAGTGGATGCAGTTGTTCGGGCATCGCATCGTGATCCCGACAGATGTCTGGTCCGGCACCCGCTTCGTAAGCAGTGCGCCAACCTCTGCTGATATCATACGGTCAAACGGCGTGCTCGGTATCGGGGGAACCCATGTCGAGAAGATGAGTTCCTCGTCATCGCTCCGGATCGGTTTTTCGTCTGCAAATACCCTGTTTATCTTCTTTAGAACCGGTTTTGCGGGCAGGGATAGTGCACCCTCCGCATCGAGCTGCACCTTGTTGTCATGCACAGAGACGTTCAGTTTCAGGAGGGGGTTTTCGTAGACGCGCATTGTGGTTATTGCACACGCTATTGCAGGTTAAGTCTTTTTGTGGGGCGCGGGTGGACTTTCTAACATCTGCTGCTAAAGTGGATCACTACCAAAAAGATGCTAAATGCTAAGAGTTCAATCGTCCGAATCTTCCCGATCTTCCTGATCAGCAAGTTTCTTTAAGTTCTCCGCCATCTCAAGCAGTTCATCGTCCCGGATACCCTGCTCTATGGCTTTATCAACGATCTCCCGGGCTTCTGCGAATCTCTCCTTCGCAAGCAGAATTTTTCCGAGATACCGGTGCGCTTTCACGTTATCTGGCTGGACCTGGAGAAGCTGTTTCCATTCGAGTTCGGACCGGTCAGGATCCCCCATCTCAAAAAACAGCCGTGCAAGGTTCTCTCTCCCGAGTATATAGCCCGGATCGAGGCTGAGCGCGGTCCTGTATTCGTGTTCTGCCTCCTGTTTCTCGTCGAGATCTTCCAGCAGGCTTCCGAAGTTGTTGTGTGTTGCCGGATTGTTCGGATCGAGGCGGATGCTTGCCAAGTATTCGTCCTTCGCAATGCCGAGTTTTCCCTGAAGCTGATACACCATGCCAAGAAGCATCCGCAGGTGGGGATCATCAGGCGACTGCTGTATCAGCGCCGTAAGCTCGATAGCCGCTTCGTCGTACTTGCCCAGGTTCTTAAGCGTTACCGCAAGGTTCTGCCGCGTATGCGTGTGTTCGGGATGCTCCGCGAGAATGTAGCGGTACTCGGCTTCTGCTTTTACATACTCCCCGCGCCTGCCAAGGATATCTGCAAGATTGACTCTGGCGTGGGTGTATTTGGGATCGAGAAAGATCGCACGTTTGTAATACTTCTCTGCCGCATGGAGATCCCCGAGTTCTTCCATGATCACGGCATAGTTGTTGTTGATGGCAGCATTCTTCGGCTCGATACGGAGCGCCTCCTCAAGAGCGTCCTTTGCCTCGTCCGATCTGCCCAGTTGGTGCAGTAAATCTCCAAGATTCGAATGGAACTGTGCAACAAATGGGTTTAAAAAGATGGCGCGGTTGTATTCCTGCTCTGCCACATCGAGTTTTCCGCGTTCGTGCGCAGCAATCCCGCGCCTGAAACGCTCGCCCGGATCATCGCCAAACAGGTTTAGGAATCCCGCCATAACTATATAACTACGATTCTTCTTCCGAGTCTCCACCGAGCAGCGAGTCTATCGGAGTGGAACCATAGTTTGCAACCGTTGTGTTGATCTGGGCGACATCTCCTGCTATCTCACTCCCCCGAATCGACCGCCTCTTTCTGAGACCATTCTCTGCCGGGTGAAATCCGCTACCTCCGGTTACGAGGAGTTTCTTCCGTTTAGGTCCCGGAAGCGTGCCTCGCATCGGAAATCCGCCTTTATCCGATCCGCCTGTAATCTTAAGTGTATACCCGGAAAGTCCGACCGCGCTTCCGTCGATCTCGCTTCCGATAGTTTTTCCAATAAACGTATTCGCTGACGCGCCCGATACCTCTATCTGGTATGCTTTTCCTGCATTCGCATCTGAGACAACGACTCTGAAATCTGCCATGTTTTGTTACTCCTTTAGTCTCACTTCGCCCAAGAGGGTTATATAGGTTGCTGCCTCGATATGATCATGGACGTCAACGCAGACCTGCACATCCATTCCAAATACTCGATGGCGACGTCTAACAAGATGGACGTGCCAACGATTGCACGGGAAGCGGCAAAGAAAGGTGTGCACCTCGTAGGGACCGGGGATTGCCTGCACGCAGGATGGATGGAATCGATCAAGAAATTGCCTGAATCTGACGGAATATTTTCGCTTGACAACACCTCTTTTGTGCTCACGGTAGAGGTGGAGGACTCCAAAAGGGTTCACCATCTGCTCATCATCCCGTCTGTATCGAAGGCAGAGGAGTTGCGTGAGCGATTCGCTGGTCATTCCCGCGATATCGACACAAACGGGCGTCCTGCGGTCCGTTTAAGCGGCGCAGAGATCGCCGAATATGCACGGGACGCGGGCGCACTGATAGGACCATGCCACGCGTTCACGCCGTGGACTGCGATGTATGCGTACCACGATTCGCTTTCTGACTGCTATTCTGATCTTTCGGATTATATCTCGTTTGTTGAGCTTGGGTTGAGTGCGGATACCTCTTATGCGGACCGGATATCCGAGTTGCACCGGCTGACTTTCCTCACAAACTCGGATGCGCACTCGCCATGGCCCAATAAACTTGCCAGGGAGTTTAACCGGTTTGAGATGCCGGAGATCACGTTTGATAATTTAAAAAGTGCGATTCTCAGAAAGAATGGATGTAAACCGATATTAAATGTCGGGATGTTTCCGGAGGAGGGAAAATACAACGAATCCGCATGTATACGATGTTTCAAGCATTACGCGCTTCCGGACTGTCTGGCAAAAAAGTGGCGGTGCAGATGCGGAGGAAGGATCAAGAAAGGCGTACATGACCGGGTAAACGAACTTGCTGATCTCCCAGTGCCCGATCATCCGGACCACCGACCGCGATACCTCCATCTGATACCGCTTGCCGAGATCATCGCGATGGCGATCGGGCATTCGAGCCCGTACACCAAAGCGGTGCAGGCAGCATGGAATACACTCGTCAAAGGACCGGGGAGTGAGATTGCAGTGCTGGTGGACGGCGACCTCTCCGGTCTGGGCGGCGTGGACACAAGGATTGTGGATGCTATCCGCGCGTTTCGGCACGGGGAGGTGATCATTCATCCGGGCGGAGGCGGGAGATACGGGACAGTCGAACTGCCCGATGGCGCTGGTGGTGCCAATGATACTAGCGGCGGTGCCGCGGGTGTCGCAGAACCAGCGGGGGCAGTATCTGACCAGCGAACGCTGTTCGATTTTGGGTAAGTACTCATGTACATAAAACAGTATCACGAGACCTCACTACACAGGCACTACCTGCCCCGGGGCATATTGGAACCAAACAGGGAATTTAACCACAGAGGACGCGGAGGGCACAGAGAGTTGCTGTGTTCTCTGTGCCCTCTGTGGTTTTTCCAAAACCCATTTCAGAAGATAACAAAAAGTCTCGAATAGATAATGAAAATACTGATCATCGGGTACAGCACCAGATACCTCGTCTGCGCTGGAAAACGTGCAGGATATACCGTGTATTCACTTGATCACTTCGGAGATGTCGATCTCCTGGGGTGTGCTGATAAATATGCTTGTTTTGACGAGATAGCGGACAATGATGAGTTGTTGAGCATTTTAGATCAGTTGAATTGGGATTTTGATGCGATCATTCTCGGTACCGGGTTTGAATATGCGGATCTGGATCGGGGGGGATATCGCGTAATTAATAACCCGCCCGATATCGCAAGATCGATCGGCAACAAGAAGTCGTTTGCAGGAGAGGTGGATGCGCTTGGGTTCCCGCATCCCAGGGTCTACGATATCGATGATGATTTTAAGTATCCGGTCATGGTAAAGCCGGTCTATGGCGTCGGGGGAATCGAGAACAGACTGGCGTACAGC
>JAUWGA010000012.1 GCA_030606635.1 Methanosarcinales archaeon | reverse complement strand
CGTTATAGTGGTGAAGTATGCCGATACGGTCGCGTCGTCCTTCTCACCACTTGTGCATACGTGGGATCTGCCGCCGAAAGGCGACCTCAACGGCGATGGACACCTCACCCCCGCAGATGCCGCAATCGCACTCCAACTCGCAGCAAGTGGCGGCTGGGACGCGAATGCTGATGTCAGCGGCGACGGCAGCGTCACCTCGCTCGATGCTCTCATGATCCTGCAAGCGGCGGCTGGGGATGGGTCGTGAACAGACCAGACCCCTGACTGCACGATCGAGGTTGCGGGTGCCACATCATGCCTGGATGTCTGGGCAGCCTGCTACGAATATAGACGCGGCAGACCCGACAGCGCCGATGATATCTTCACCATCAAATCTGGACGGGGGCGTTGGTGCAACAGAAATGTTTAAATCAGATTGGATGTATGGCTGATCGCTACAAAAAATAGAGGATAAATAACATGAAAAGAAGTACAATATTGATCTTGTCCGCAGTGCTGATCGTTGCGGTAATGTCGGGATGCGTGCAGGAACTACCAGATCTCGGTATTGAAACGCCGGATATGGCACCGACGTCGCAATCGAATGTAACACCAAGCCCAACCACATCACCATCGGAAGAAGTATCATCACCGCCCCAGAGAATAAATTTATCCATCTCCAATGCACCCGCGTTGAACCAGACAACGGAAGTGATGTGTGAGATGCTTACCGAGTCCACAAACACCACGACTGAAATTGAATTACCAGAAGGATTCGAGTTGGTCAGCGGAAATCTCACATGGAAAGACGGAGGAGGCAGCGTTATTGTGAAAGCTGTTAAAACCGGCAATTGGACCATCACAGCAGCCACCAAGCATTATGTAGTTACCGAAAATGGCACACTTTGTCACGATTGGGGGCGCGTAGATCGTGTTTACGTAGCTGTGCGTGAAGATACTGCTTGGATAAGCGAAACTCCACTTACAGAGATACCTCCACTTCCACCTGGACCAGTTATAGAGCCTCGGGTGAATGCCACTCCAGAACTAACACCAATGGAGACTCCTCCCGGAACTATCATTACACCTAAACCAGTGAAACCGTCATCTGTGCCATCGTTTTCTCAAAAAATAAATTTATCCATCTCCAATGCACCCGCGTTGAACCAGACAACGGAAGTGATGTGTGAGATGCTTACCGAGTCCACAAACACCACGACTGAAATTGAATTGCCAGAAGGATTCGAGTTGGTCAGCGGAAATCTCACATGGAAAGACGGAGGAGGTAGCGTTATTGTGAAAGCTGTTAAAACCGGCAATTGGATCATCACAGCAACCACCACTAATGATGTATTTACTGAAGATGGCGTACTTCATCACTATTGGACCGACGTAGAGTGTATTCATGTGGCTGTGCGTGAAGATACTGCCCGGGTTAGCGAGACTTCATTTACAGAGATATTTCCACTTCCACCTGGACCAGTTATAGAGCCTCGGGTGAGTGTTGGCTCGGAACTTTCGCCATTTATAGACTTTCACGTGAATGGGAACGTTATCACGCCCAAACCTGTGCCACTAACCAAAAAAACTAAAAAATTAAATGGAACAGACAATGTCCGCGCAACAAGGTCACAAAGTGATGAAATATTGTATGCTAACTGCGATATCGACCTTCAGATAGACGAAGAAGGTACATGCGGTAACTACAAGATTAGATTCGATTACTGGACTGCTGGAGAGTTTGCAGATTACCCGATAGCTCATTTTCATCTCTGGAGATTATCTCCTTATGCGGACCTTGGATCAGATTCTCTTGATATGTGGTATGAATCAGAGGGGAAGTATTATGATGACAACAAATTGCATGTGGACTATACAGGATCCGGTGGTGATCCCCAAGAGGCTCATTATGAACTGGAGGATCTAACGCCAGACGAACTAACAGTAACGGGAGCGTACCGGTGTTGGATTAGTGAGAACATATTCACAGGAGGGGTTAGGTGGGATGTAGCGGTTCCAAGAATCTGGGCAACTGTGCGGATATTCGATGGCAATGATAATCCATTGGGCGACGGACTCACAGGAACCGATGGGAGATTTAGTATCGTAGTAACAAACCCTGGTGCTACCGGTTTCTATGTCCAAACACTTCCAAGTAGTAGTGCCTGTAATGTAACAAAGGAAGATGGTAGCGATTATATTGGTCAGTCTTCGACGTTCTATCCGCTTCCTTCTGCTACCACATACGACATTGGCGAATACCAAGTTTATGACCATCCGCATCACAAGGGTGCGTGGCGAATTTATGAAACGATTGTTAATGATTACTACGACCGCGGCGCATGGGACTTTTTGGTAAACGAAGGTCCTGGATATACCCCACCGGAAGTTAATGTTACGTTCCCATCGGATGGCACTTATTATGATCTGAATTATCGTATACACATTGGAGATGAAAGTCACACAAAGGCTCTTGATGTTGTTCAACATGAATATGGGCACTTTATAATGCACATGATCTACGATCTCTATTGGCCCATTACCCATTGCCCCAGCCCGCATTTCATTAACGAATTCTCCCATCCGAATTGTGCATGGACAGAAGGCTGGGCTAATTTCTTCCCTCTCGCAGTTCAGAATGAACCTAATTTCGAGTGGGGTAATGGAGATGATGAGAACTTAGAGACGAAAACTTGGGGCACTCCAAACTGGGACGACGGTGATGGTGTTGAAGGCAGAGTGGCTGGGGCTCTTTTTGATGTCTATGACACTATGGACGATGGCTACGACACTTTCACTGATGGCTTCCTCAACATCTGGGATGTCGTATTTCATCAGACTGATGATAACTTTGTCGAGTTCTACGCTGCATGGGATGCAAGAGGTCATGATGTGCCAGAAGCCAATGCAGCGATATACCAGAACACCATCGATTACAACGATGAACCAGATGTCATTCTCACTTCACCCAACGGCGGAGGCTGGTACTGCTGCATAGTAACTGTTGAAGCGATGGCGGCTGATCAAGATGGTACTGTTTCGCAGGTCGAGTTCAAGTATTCATTGGACTCGACCAACGGCGTGGATGGAACATGGAATCCGATGGGAGTCGATACTTCTTCTACTGGTGGCTGGAGTGTTGATTGGGACACGAGCGGCATATCCGATCCTACGGTCTGGGCCAAGGCAAGGACCTGGGATAATCTGGGCGAAAGTTCCGGATGGGATCCGTCTGATGCATCGTTTGATGTTGATAATACCGTTCCGCCAGCACCAACAATCTCTTCAACATCACATCCGGATGAGGATGAATGGTACCGCGATGATGATCCACGGTTCACATGGACAACCCCTTCTGATATATCTGGGATCGCTTGTTATAGTTACACATTAGATCAATCAGCCACCACAACCCCTGATACAACATGCGAACCCGCTGGAAACAGTGTTTGGCACTCGAACGTGCCAGATGGCAGCTGGTATTTCCATGTCAGAGCAAAGGACAATGCTGGGAACTGGGGTGGTGCAGATCATTACAGGGTGAAGATAGATACCGAAAACCCGCCAGCGCCGGTGATATCATCATCAACACACCCGGACGAGGACGAATGCTACACCAACAACGATCCATCATTCATCTGGACAACTCCATCCGACACTTCCGGAATTGACTGTTACAGCTACATCTTCGACCAATCAACCACCACAACACCGGATACGACATGCGAACTCGCTGGAAACTCCAGATCGTACACCGATGTAGCAGACGGCATCTGGTACTTCCACCTCAGAGCAAAGGGCAATGCTGGGAACTGGGGCGATGTGGACCACTATGGGGTGATGATAGGCGGCTCTGAAGCCAGCACGACAGACGCCTTAATCGCGCTCCAACTCGCAGCAAGCGGCGGCTGGGATGCTAATGCCGATGTCAGCGGCGACCACTGCGTCACCTCGCTCGATGCGCTCATGATCCTGCAGGCTGCGGCAGGCGCAATCGATCTGTAATCTGTAACCAAAAGAGGGCGGCGTGGTGTGCGCATCTGTGCGCCGCCTTCCCGCCTTTTCCATTTTTTTTCGAAGACCTTTCAGACCCTCTCGGCAGGGACGCTTATCCCCCGAGTTCTCTCGACCGCCGGGTCGCTGCGATCACGGCATTCATCATGCCAGCACGCAGCCCCTGCACCTCGAGCGCATGTATCCCCCGGATGGTGGTTCCTGCTGGTGATGTCACCATATCCTTAAGCACGCCAGGATGCTCTCCTGTTTCGAGAACCATGGCAGCAGCACCGAGAACGGTCTGAGCGGCAAGTTCGAGAGCGATATCCCGCGGGAGCCCTTCGTGCACCCCGCCATCAGCGAGTGCCTCGATCATCTGGAACACAAACGCAGGTCCGCTCCCGCTCAAGCCGGTAACAGCATCCATCATCGATTCCGGAACCGAGACGACCCTTCCGACCGATCCAAAGATCGTGCGTGCGGTCTCGAGATCGGATTCTGTTGCATGAGTACCTGCTGAGATCGCTGAGATCGCCTGCCCGACCGTACATGCGATATTCGGCATCACACGGATCAGACGCGCTCCGGCAGGCAGATTTTCTTCGATCGCCCGGACCTGCACCCCTGCTGCAACCGAGATCACCAGAGCCCCCTCGATCTGCGGTTTTACGGACTGCAGCACCGAAGCGATGATCTGCGGCTTTATGGCAAGGATGATCGTCTCTGCATTACCAATGGTATCTGTGTTATCCGTGGACGTGTTGATCCCGAGTTCGGAATGCAGTGCGTCCAATCGCTCCCCATCCACGTCGCTTGCGAAAATCCGGTCGCCCTGGCAGAGGTCTGCTGCAAGCACGCCTCTGATCAGTGCTTCTCCGATCCTACCAGTGCCGATAATTCCTATATTCATATTCTTATCCATCTCCGATATTCATGAGCCGTTACCTTTCCTGATCTTTCAGTTTCCCGAATCTTACGCCGCCTCTGCGAACGTCAGTATGTAGCCATTGCAATCCTCGATGTAAAACTCCTGCATTCCGTAAAAGGTGGTATGCAGATCCTTTACGATCGTGACCTTATCTTTTATTCTTGCATGCAGTTCCGAAACGCTGTCAAGTTCCATGTACAGCGTAAGGGTGCCTCCGATCTCCCTGCCTCTCAGCAGCGGAAGCGCTTCTGCAAGACTTCTCTTCGCCTGGAACATCACCTCTACATTCCCGCACTTCATCATCGCGTAATCAAGCGACCGATCCTGCTGATACGCAGTCAAGATCTCCTGAAGCTCTTCTATGACACCCATAACAAATTCAAAGCCTAAAACCTCCTGATAGAACTCAACAGTACGATTGACATCCTCAACCATCAGATTGGGCGTAAGTTTAGTAAGCGCCATAGCTCTCACATCTGTCACCTGACTTATAAAAATTTATGGATGGCACGAATGTAAAACAAGTGGATGGCTATGGGAAAAATAAGGAAATAAGTGACCTCATAAAGGATTGTCCGGATTACTGTCAGGGCAAACCTGTTCCAGCGTGATCACGCCACGAGGACGCGGTACGGACGGGATGCTTGCCTGCACTTACGCACATGATACATCCTATCGGTTCCGCCATAATAAAGATAGCCAATCTGTCATGAATGGATCGCTCTCGAGCGTGATCACGCCACGCGGACGCGGCGCGGGCGGGATGATCGGCGGCGACTCGAGCGAGTGGAAGATCACGACATTACAAGAAGGGGTAAGTTCGGTGCCGTCTGCGGTGGTGTGGTATGCGCATACTGTGATCGTGCCGGGCACATCTGAAGATAGCCATACGGTGGCAGCTCCTCCGAGTCCTGTCGTTCCATTAAGCAGACCTGATGTGTTGTGAAGGGTGTAGTTGTACAGCGTGCCCGATGTGGCTTTGAACTCGACGACCATACCGAACTCGACAGGGTCTTCATCCTCGTCTTTGAGACTCGCGGTCAGCCGGTATGCATACTCCTGTACGGTATCTGCCTTTGAAGACAGTCGGAATGGGGGTCCGCCAGATATTGCTTTGCTGGCGAGTTCGATACTGTCTGCACATTTCGTTTCCGGTTCTGTCCCATTGCCCGCCACATCCACGTTAACATTTGGAATAAGGTTGTTGCTGCAGTTCCCTTCCCCTCCGGTACCCTCATAAGTGACGCACGATGGATAAAGAACTATAGGAACGTATCCTACGCTCTCGTTATCTATCTGTAGTTGATAGGTCACATTCCAGTACTTCCCAACCGTTATGATGCGATCCGGTCGGTTTCCGATGTCCCACGAGAGTATCGTCCGGTTTCCTATGTAGGTGACGTTCGGGTTCAAATACTCAGACTCATACTGCCCTTCCGAGCAATCGGCAAGAGTGCAATTGAAGTACTTGACTTTTGCACTGTCGTTGATGTAGGTCACGTTCGCGAACGCACCATTGACGGTGGCGTTGTTTCCGAGTTGTATGGCAATACTCGGCTCGGGCGCGGTGAAGTTACCAAGTTCGCCTGCGATGCCTACAAAGATATTCTTTAAGACCGTTGCATTCGGAGCGAAGTAGTATTCCCCGCCTGTGATGTTTGCGATCTGCCGGAGTACCCTGTCATCGATGTCAGAGCCGAATCCGACCGTGAATATGGTGGTATTGTTTGCTGCCGCACGTTCTGCCTCTGCGATCATCGAGTGGTAGCCCGCATTGTCGATGCCGTCTGTCACCAGGACGATCGTGCCGTTGTCGATCGGTTTTGATACTGCGGCAAAGTAATCGTAGAGCGCATTGTTCGCCTCATAAAGCCCCTCGTCGATCGCTGTCATGCCGTCTGCTGTGAGTGCGTCGATGGAGGCTTTGATCGGAGTGAAGCTGACGATCGAATCGGTGAGTGAGTTATCGATCTGTGCCCGCCATTCGAGCCAGTTTACAGGTGTGTCCGCTATCCCTACAGACGTTCCTTCAGGCCACTCCACGACCTGCCATTTATGAACTACTGGTTCTCCTGTGTACCATCGTTGCATCTTTAAGTTATTGTCGGCTGTAAAGTAACTGATCCAGTAGGGCATTGCATAAGCAATTCCGGTTCCTTCGCAATCATTCGTGACAAATGCAAGCGCCCTTTTGCGATTAACCGGTGTTATTCCTATATCCACTGTTGAATCGCCAGAACCTGCTGACGCAGTTCCGCTCTGGACCGTTGCACCACTGTCATCTGGAAACTCTATCACAAAGTATCTCACGTAATCCGTGCCCGCAATTGAATCGGGGTGCTTGGAAAAGGTCAATGTCGTTGAGTTTGTTATCTCCCCTTTTATTGAGGTATGAGCCAATCCGTTGTTGGTCATCCTTGAAGTGAAGTAAAGCCATGTGTTTGATGTGTTAACCGAAGTTATGGCTTGAGTGGCGGTATGGGCATCAGTCCATGACGTTTCTCCTGTCTGGACTGTCGTATTATCGGTGAAACGAATTACAAACCAGTCAACAGTAGTGGCCCAGAATTTACCATCTCCCCTCTTAAGTGTCAGAGTATCGTTCGCTATCAACTCTCCTGTGACCCATGACTCGTGTACGTATTTTCTTGAGCCGCCATTAGAACTCGTGCTTAACGCAACAAAGCATTTAGTGGTGTGATCTGCCACAGGAGTTATCGAAACATCCCTTTGAATCACTCCTTTTGCGAATACCTCGGTCCCACTCTGAACCTCTATATTGTCTGCCTGTATAATAAAATACGATACCTCGCCTTCGTCTGAAATGGACTCTCTTGTAAACTCTATTGTATCGTTATCAATAAAATGTCCTCTGATCGTGAAAGCATGGGCATTCGATTCCAAGTCATGATTGTCGCTGCTTTTAACAATCAGGAAGGTCTTGTTCAAATCTACCGGAGGTATATCCACAGTAGTCGATTCGAGAGGGACCGTAGCGGTTCCTGAATTTACGGTTTCGATTGTGCTGTAGACATTGATCGCAAATTGCGTATCGTTTCCTATAACGTTTGTTCCATTGACCACAATCCGGTAATTTGTACCGGGTGATAGTGCAGCACTCACCATCTCCGGATTTGAACCGGTCGCTGATAAGTTGAGAAGAGTTATTCCATCGTACAGGTATAGATCAAGGTCGGATGCATCAGCCCATGATAGGTTGAAATAATGGATCGCATAAGAATTGACCGTGAAGTACCCCTCCCACTGGTTCCCCTGACACACGTAACTCTCCTGCGTCGAGGTCTCGTTCGCGCTCGAATAACTGTATGTTGCTAATCCAACGCGATCGGATCTGATCGGATTAAGACTCTCAAGGAACTCATGAGATGCAATCTGCGCAGCGCTCTTCTTGTCGATGTATGTGGTGATGTTAAAGTCACCAGAACCTGTTATCGTTATATTCCACGTCCCCTTCTCAACTGTGTCAGCATCGGTCAGCGGATATTTCCCGGACAGTGGTGTCAGCCATACATATTTACCCGAATCGGTTTCATAATAGCCGGTTCTGTTGACATATCCGCCTTTTGCCGGATCCGGGTATATTGTGTTAGATGGGCTTGTTATCGTGAAATTGATGTTTGGATTGTCGATTTCAACCTTGAAATCATTGATCGTTTCGTTTATGCTGAATGTATCCGTAAATGTTCCAACGACTGTGCCATGCGCATCGTAATCGTATGGCGTAAATCCTTGCACCCCGTACTGCACCGTGGTGGTATCGAAATCACTGATCTGCTGGGCAATGCTGTAGTATATCTCCTTTAACTGTGAGGTGTTTGCCGCATAATAATAATCGCTCTGGCTTGATGCTGCTGCTTTCATAAAATCAGTATCCACCTCCACACCAATGCCGATCGTGTATATCCTGATATTGTGACCATTGATTAACGTGTTTTTAGCAGAATTCGCCTGCGCTATGGCATATTCAACCGAGTCCGAATAAGATACTCCATCGACCCAGCCAGATCCAACCGTTGGCATTCCATCGGATAACAAAATGAGGTACGGTCGAGCACCGGAACGCTGCTGACTGACCAACTGATCCTTCGCATCATTAATCGCATCTCCGGTAGGGGTGCCGCCTGATGCATACATACCATTGATGGCTGCATCGATGCTGTCGATATCATGGGTCAGTGCAGAAACGCTGATGCGCTCTGTTGTGGTTACCTTGACACCTCCGAATGATACCAGACCCATCCGATCATTACTGACCAGATTCTCATTGAAGTTCCTTGAGGCGATCTTTGCTGCACTCAGTTTTTCGATGTAGGAAGAGATGGAGAACGATACTGGGGATGCCGTCGGATTATGCACCCTTACCATCCAGTTACCCTGCTCAGGGAAATCGGTATCTGCAGAATACGAATAACTTCCAGAAGCGGGATCTGAATGCGGCTTGTGCCATACCCACTCATAAAATGGTGTATCCCAATACCAGCCCGGCATGTTGTCAGACCACATATGCGAAGGGGAATTATTTCCGCTACCATTGTACCCATACACTATTCCACCCGGACTGACCAGTTGAAGTTTCAGGCTATCATTTGAAACAACGATTTTTAAATCGTTCACCGATTCATTCAACACGAAATAATCAATCCACCAGGTCTCTGCAGAAACCGAGTCGCTTGTCTGGTAATCATACGGTGTGAACCCCTTCTCCACGTAACTCTCGCGTCCCCATGATGCGAATGCATTGTAGTAATCAGGATCCATGCTCCCGGAAACATCTGTAACAAGCACAACATCAAGCGGTGTTCCCGCGTAGTAATCAGGATCCATGCTCCCTGACCGGTCGAGTGTGAGCATCGCATGAGCGGCAAGATGAATTCCTGTGATGTTGCCCTGTCCTGATACGGAAGTGGTCACGTTGATGATCCCGCCCGGATCGACAGGATCCGGCTCGATCGTTGTTATAACTGATACAAACGGTTTGTCCACGATCCGAATAACGATACTCCCCCCGATCTCATATCCCGAATCATTAAGCACTTTTGCGGAAACGGTCGCATCTCCGGCAGTGTCTGATTGCAGCGTGATCGTTACCTGCCCGTGCGAATCGGTCGTTCCGGCGGGTGACGAAAGAGTTCCTGGACCTGTGAGGCTGAAATTGACAGTCCTACCCGGAATCGTGTGCCCCCATTTATCGATCACGGTTGCGGTGATCGTTGATATATTGACTCCGGGGATGTTTGATGTGGATATCTTTGTGGCGTCTGCCCTAACAACAACGCTTGCAGGCTCCTCTGCATAGAATATCACAGTTGCCAGGTCGGTGAGATTTGTGTAGTCGCCGGTCACATTGATGTATGTGCAGTCCACTGCTACACTGCCTGTGAATTTCGATGGTCCGATGCTTATCGTTGCCTCCCCAACCGAATTAAGCGGCTTGATGATAGGGGCACCGTCGGTTACGTTGAACCGGATCGCACCTGTCGACAGGAGTGGATTTCCAAACTCGTCTGTGACCTTGCCGGTTACGTGCGAGATATCGATGTCATTGGCTGAGACGTTCTCAGGACTTGCGGTTACGGCAAACGTTGTCGCTTCGTCGGCAAGACTGGTGATCATCAGGTATTCGGTCACCGACTCACCATCCTCGTTTGTGACGTTTGCGTAGATGTCGTTACGCCCTGCTCGTTTATCGATCCTTGCGGTCGCTGTTGTGTAGCCCAATCCATCGGTGGTGTTTATCGAAGGGATGATGCTTGCGCTGTTGTATGTGATCGGACTGTTCGCTGTGTTATCCGGAGGCGGCGTGATCGTGAAGTTCAGTGTCACATTTGGCATCACCCGCCATCTACTATCATATACTGTTGCCGTGACCAGATGTGTGCCATCCACAGTGCCGGATGAATTGGCAGAGAGTAGGATCCGCGAGATCGGTCCACTGACGAAGGTTACATTAACTGTCGCGTTTACGGCGCCTGCCTCTGCCGTGATGTTTGCAGTGCAGAGATCCCACGAACCGATGTTTACGACGGCGATTCCGGAAGTGTTGGTGTAGTTATAACCGACGCTTAAGATTCCACAATCCGCTGTGAAGTTCACACGCGTGTTATTGATAGGGTACCCTGTAGCATTCGTGAGATTTGCCGTGATCCGGGCGGTTCGATTGTCTGCAAACGTCACATTCGTTGACGCGGTAAGATTCAGTATATCTGCTGAGGCTATCTGGATCGATAGCAGTACCATGCATAATATAATGACGATTTTTCCCCGGTTCATGCGAGCACCCCATCATTATAATGCGCCGTAATCGAGTATAAACTTTTCGAAGATTCTTGGGCGTTTGGTTGGCGTAAACGCTAAAGATCCACACCATGCTCTTCAAAATACTCATCGAATGCCGCTTGTATCCGGTCGTCCACGTACACAACCTCGCCGATAGATCGGTTCAGCAGGTAATCGAATATCTCTGTGATCTTAAGTATAGGATACACAGTTAGACCGGCATCTGTTAGCATCTCTATGGTATCGTTGCCAGCTTCATCGACCTCCTGCCGATCAACCGCTACCAGGATGCCTTTCGGACTCAAATCCCTGTAATCGGTCAGTTTCGCCCAGTTATCGATCTTTGTCTTCCCGGTAACGACCACATCATCCACTATCAGGACAGAATCCCCGTCCCTGAGGTCGCCAACGATCCTCGTCTCTGACGGATCTCCATACCGCTTCTCTTCCTTCCGGTCATAGCCCCAGCGCAGATCGATTCCCCTCGCACCCTGACCCCGACCCCCACTCCAGAGTTTTTCTGCGATCAGCACCGAGAGCGGGATTCCCTTGTATGCGGGACCATGTATGTAATCAAAATCGGTGCCGACCGCGCCATCAACGATCTCTGCCACGTACGCGTCTGCTGTTTCGGAAGCTCTCCTGCCGGTATTGATTGCGACAGCGATGTTGACGAAATACGGCGAGACCCGCCCGCTCTTAAGTCTAAACTCCCCAAACTTTATCGCGCCCGATTCGAGCAGGTGCATCAAAAAATCTTCCTGGTGTCGTTTCATGTTAGTTGCCCCGCAATCGATCGATGATCTCCCTGTAAATCCGTTCTGCCGAGTCTTTCGGGTTCTCTGATCGGTAGATCGCACGTCCAACGATCTCGTAGTCAGCCCCGCTGGTGATCGCATCCCCTGGCTCTGCGCCCTGCGCATGTACTCCTGGTGATATGATATATGTCTCACTTCCGCCCTCCCTATCGAGAAGTTCTGATAATCTCTTGACCCTCTCCGGACGCGTGGCAGGCAGAACCACCCCATCGACGCCGATACCTGATACCATCCGGATGAGCCGCTCTGAGATCGGTTCGAGGTATTCGACCGAACCCGGATGCGTCATCTCGATGACCGTGATCACGTCGCCTTTGCCCAGACTCGCGACCTCACGCACGGCATCCGCACCAACGAACGCATGCATGATAACACCGTCCGCGCCTGCATCGTAAGCGATCTCCGCTATCTTTGCGCTGACATAAGGGATGTCCGCGATCTTTCCATCGTAGATTATCGGGAGGTCTGTAGCGCCCCTGATTCGTGAGATGATCTCCTTTCCGGTCTGCATCTCAAGAGGTCTTCCGACCTTGATTGCAAAATTACCATCAGCGCTACCCAGTTCCTCTGCCAGGCGTACCGCAGTGGATGGATCCTCCATATCAAACGCCACCATGATTCCTGGTATCTTTTTTAGTCTGCTCGTGTCATCACATCCTCGGTTAGTCTGATCATCTCATTCAATTTATTGTTTGCGGAAATAGGGTAATTATCAACTCTCACTTTTCGTTTAAATTTAGAATTATTTTACAATAAGTGCTAAATTTAGCCATTTAAAATTAATTAATAGAATCAGTAGATCAAATACTTTACAATAAAATCATTCCATAGCATAGCGCATTAAACATTTTAAAAATCTGATGCAAGTACGATTTTTACTAAAAATAGTTATATACTTATCTGCCGGAAAATAATCGGACCAACTCGATCATTCCAAAAACTATAGGAATACGCAGATCCCCACCGACAACATGGGGGGTAAACGCATAACAGATGGGCAGATCCGCATACCTGCAGGTCAAAATCGATAGCAAGAGGGGGTGTTATCGCCGTGTGCGGTTTTTGCTGTGAATGAATGAGTGATACGAGGGGGTATTTTGATGGAAAATAATTATATCTAATCTTAAAAATTCCTATTGAAATATACCTATCAATCAAAAGGTAAATATGCAACTATAATTAGTTATTATAACAAGTGATAGTTAATGAAATAATACTTCTATTTTATTTAAAATAATCCGATGTAAAACAAAAAATGAGAGTTGTGTTTTGAGAGATCCTCCCACAAATTGCCACAAATACTTCCGCAGAATGCGATTCTGCGAAAGCACGGTGAAGCCAGCGTATAGAGTTACAGAGGATGGGTCACGACTGCTTCGTTCTCGTGGTCTCTCGCGCTTTCTTACGTTAATGTCAGCCCCGCTGTCTGTGGACGACCCAAACGAAATTAAAAAGTTATATAACTGAGACCTCATCCCCTCGAGCAACCGCAACAAAGTTAAAGCAAGCACGCAAAAAACCCAATCACAGATATGAAACCTCTACCCAGCACCAGCACCAACACCAAGTACGTGCCCGGCAAATCGATCGCGGAGATTAGCGAGCAGTATAACATCCCGGCAGATGCGATCATCAAACTCGGATCGAACGAAAACCCGCTAGGACCCGCGCCTGCCGCGGTCAGAGCCATAATCGAGCACGCAAACGAGGTCAGCATATACCCCGATAGTGATGCATCCGGTCTCTGCGATGCACTATCCGGATACACCGGCTACCCAGGCGCAAACATCGTGGCAAGCGCGGGGATGGACGGGGTCATCGATACCCTGATGCGGATGCTGATGCCGGGAGTTGCGATCATACCGGTGCCGACCTTCAGCTACTACGCGATCTCGGCACGCACGCATCACGGCACCCCGGTCTTCGTATCAAGAGACGAGAACTTTGGCTTTGATCCGCAGGCGATCATATCGCAGGTGACAGACGAGACACGGGTCATCTTTCTCTGCTCCCCTAATAACCCGAGCGGAAATCTGGTACCAGAGTCAGATCTCCGGACGATCCTCGAAGGGTGCGGTGACTGCAATGGTTGCGATGCGGTCGTGTTTCTCGATGAGGCGTACGTCGAATTCGCAGGGACGAGCATGATCCACCTTGTGCGGGACTACGACAATCTGGTGGTCGGTCGCACGCTCTCAAAGGCATTCGGGCTTGCAGGATTGCGAGTTGGTTACGCGGTCATGCCCGAGCAGATGCGGGATGAGTATCTGGGATATGCGACCCCGTTTTCGGTCAGCAGTCTTGCGGCTGAGGCAGGCATAGCAGCGCTTGGCGATGATGCGCACCTGAAACAGAGCGTTAAACTTGTTCGGGACGGGCGCAGGATGCTAATGGCGATTCCGTTTAAGGTCTATCCGTCAGAAGCGAACTTTGTGCTCGTGGATGTCTCACCGCACCGGTCAGGAGGGGTATGCGATCTCCTTGCACGCAAAGGAATAATCGTGCGGGACTGTTCGTCATTCCGCGGCGCAGGAGACGCTCTTGTCAGGGTGAGCATCGGAACGCCAGAGCAGAATGAACGTGTGGTGGATGCGTTTTCGGAATTTAAGAGTCTCAACGAATAGCCAGATCATCGGGATCCATTTTCCTGTTGCAGAGTCTGCATAACGATCCGTCTGTTCGGATTCGTGATTTAATCTTTACGAAAAATTGTGAACTTGTTCTCGGTCAGGGTTTCGCCCCATATCCGATAACTACGACCCATTTCGAAGTTTAAGCAAAGTATATATCCAATTATCCTGCAATAATATCCAATTAAAGTCCAATCCGCGAGGTGACTGACTATGAAACGAACCACACTCTTCCAGATCTTCCATATCCTGCTCTGCATCGCAGTGCTTGCCGCATCCGGCTGTATCGAGACTGACCCTACGCAACCGGACTCGTCCGCACCGATAGAGATCATACCGTGCGGCGAAGGCGTAACTGGTGAGGATGCCGATTACCTGATCCTTGCGCCAAAGACGCTCTTTGTCGGGAGCGAGAGTTCGATTAGCATGTCTGCATTTGGGGATGCGCACGAGCCAGTGGAGCGGTGCGTTACGTACACGCTTTCAGACAGCGACAACAATAGGATTCCTCTCGTCCGGGCATCGACCGGCAAGTCCGGACACTCGGTCGCAAGATTCGAGACTCCACAGGTCGAGGAAGGCACGTACTCCCTGATTGCAGAGCCGGTCGGGACTGATGAGGAATACATTGCAACGGTGCGCATCTCAAAGAGCAATCCGATCTTTATCGAGACTGATAAGCCGATCTACAAGCCGGGACAGACCGTACACGGAAGAATCCTCCTTTTAAGCAACAATCTAAAGCCGATTGAAGATTTTGTCGAACTGGAGATTGCTGATGCGAAAGGGATCAAGGTCTTTCGGGAGACGCTTGAGACGAACGGTTTTGGCGTAGCTACGTTCGATCTGCCGCTATCTGCCGAGCCGAATCTCGGTACGTGGAAGATCAAGGCAGAGGCGGGTGAATCGAAGTCTGTGGTGGATATCGAGGTCGAGCGCTACGTGCTTCCGAAGTTTGAGATCGAGACTGAGATCGGGAAGAATTGGTTCCTCGTCTCTGACACGATTGCAGGCACAGTTTCTGCAAACTACTTCTTCGGTAAGTCGGTCGACGGTTCTGTCGAGATCGAGGCGGTCAGGTACACCGGAACGTGGGAGACCTACGCTACATACAGCGCAATTCTCGAGAACGGCTCTGCCGAGTTCGAACTGCCAGCAGTCGGGTGGATCGCAGGGACTTATGGTGCAGGCGGGCAGGGGAGTCTCATGTTAAACATCTCGGTCATGGATACCGGAAATCACACTGAGACCACAACAGAACTTTTAAAGATCGTGGAATCGGACACGATTCTCCAGTTGATACCTGAATCGAGCACCGTAAAGCCGGGACTTCTCTTTGAGGTGCTGGTCGTAACAGAAGATCCTGACGGAAACGCGATCGACACGGACGTTTCGATCACAGCAGCGTTTCATGAGTCCGGTTACACCGAAACCGTGAGAGACGATATCATTACTACCGAAAACGGGATCGCAATCCTATCCTACACGATCCCGGATAACTGCACAGGCGCTTACATCGAGGCGACGTGCCGCGACACAAGTGGCGATGGCGCCGTCGTGCGCCGGAGCGTGAATCTCGATGCTGCGTACTCACCGGGCGCAAGCTTCATCCATATCGCGCAGACGAGCGATGGTGTGCCCAATGTCGGCGATACGATAACCTTTGCCGTGCACTCGACCAATCCGGGCACTGTATTCTATGATATATTCGCAAACGGCAGAACCGTGTACTCAGGCACGAGCGAGAGATCCGAGATTGCGGTTCAGGTCGCGCCGCAGATGAGTCCGGCTGCAAAGATCGTGGCATACATGATCAATCCGAACAGCGAGGTCTCTGCCGATGTTTTACCGTTTGATGTCCATTTCGAGACAAGTGTCGATCTAACGAGCGAGTTTGGAAGCGATACCGTAGCTCCGGGAGATGCTGTGCGCGTGAACTTTGATGCAGGGACTGGATCGATGATCGGCGTTGCGATCGTTGACGAATCTGTATATGCTCTGAGTGCCGGCAGGCTCAATCTCAAACAGGTCTTTGATGAACTGGAGAAGCGGTTTATGGCGCCACAGATCGAGATTCATCCGGAGTACGGGGGCTATTATGAAAACAGATTGGTAGGAACGTACGATATTCTGAATGATGCCGGAATGCAGGTGCTGGCATCGCCATCCTTCGAGATCCCGAAGACTCCGGTTCCCGAGGCGCGGAATATGTGGAAAGGTGTCGCAGGCGGGGATGTGGTTGCGATGGATATGATGGTCGAGGAAGCAGAGGCGGAAGCGATGCCTACGCCGGCAGCCATGCCAACCGCGGCACTCTCCGGGGAAGCGGAAGCAGACGATGAACTCGCAACGGTCGAGCGTGTGCGCCAGTTCTTCCCTGAGACATGGCTCTGGATGCCAGACCTCCTGACCGATGACGAAGGACGCGCACAGATCGATCTCACTGCGCCGGACAGCATCACGACATGGCGGCTTCACGCGGTCTCGACATCCGAGGACGGGATCGGGATAGCAGAGGGGCACCTCACAGTATTCCAGGAGTTCTTCCTCGATACGGACCTGCCGTACTCTGTGACCCGCGGAGAGGTCTTCCCGGTCAGGGCGCAGGTCTATAACTATCTCGATATGCAGCAGGATGTCAAACTGACGCTCTCGACAGGTGACTGGTTCGAGATCATTGGCGATCGTGTGGTAACCATACCGGTTGGCGCAAACAGCGTCGGAGACGCGAGTTTCACGATCACGCCGACCGAGATTGGCACCCACACGATCGAGATTGCGGCACAGACGAAAGCGAGGGCTGATGCTGTGAGAAAAGAGATCATCGTCGAGGCAGAGGGGACGAGGCAGGAGATCGTCGAGAACGGAAACATGGGTGCAGGTACAGGCAGCATCACGCTCGATGCCGCACTCCCTCCGGGAATCGTTGATGATTCAGGAGTCGCTCTGGTTAGTTTCACGCCAAGCATAGTTGCGCAGACGATAAACGGTTTGGATGGACTACTTAACATGCCGTTTGGCTGCGGCGAGCAGAATATGATCATGTTTGCGCCAGACGTCGAGGTTCTGCGATACCTCAAGGCGACCGACCAGACCAACCCTGAAGTTCAGGCAAAGGCAGAACTCTTCATCATAACCGGCTACCAGCGCCAGCTCACATTCAGGCACGACGACGGCTCGTTCTCAGCATTCGGCGAGGGTGGACGCGAGGGCGGCAGCCT